>NZ_JAFLQW010000395.1 GCF_017313335.1 Phormidium pseudopriestleyi FRX01
AGGTCAAAAGAGGGTTTGGAGACCCTACCCCTACATGAAACAACGATTTGTCGCTTTCCGTTGGGAAAGGGTGTGGATTCTGACGACTTGAACCCAGTTCCAGATTAGACGGTCCCATTTTTGAGGGCATCTAGGAGAATTTCGGTGGCGGATTCGTATAACGGTAAAGTGATGCTAAACGTTGAGCCTTGATTCGGCTCAGAGGTGACAGAAATCCATCCTCCGTGGAGTTCGACTAATTTTCGGGTAATGGCTAAACCCAGACCACTGCCTTGATATTTGCGAGTGAGAGAGGTATCAATTTGGGAGAAGGGAGAAAACAGCCTCGGGCGATCGCACTCATCAATGCCAATCCCCGTATCCCAAACCACAAAGTGAATCCAATCATGAGGGCGAGTGAGCGTGTTCCGCCCTGGCTTGGATATCGCCTTCTCTCCAGCGTTTGACGTCCCCTCCCAGCCGTTGGGAGTTTCGCTGGCACTAGATCGATAAATTTTTAACCCCACCTCACCTTCTGGGGTAAATTTAATCGCATTAGTGAGGAGATTAAGGAGCATTTGTTTGAGCCTGCGCGGGTCAACCACCATAGATTCAAGGGAGGGGTCTACTTCCATCTGAAACTGTAAACCGTGATTAGCGACTCGCTCTTGAATCAAGCTGACGAGACCCTGACAAATATCGCAAATATAAACAAGTTGGGGTTCGAGTTCCAGGCGATCGGCTTCAATGCGGGAGAGGTCGAGGATATCATTAATCAGGGATAACAAGTGTTGTCCGCTGGTATGAATCCGGTCTAGGTAAATTTTTTGCTTACCGTTTAATGAACCGAATGATTCCTCTATCAGGACGCTGGAGAAGCCGAGAATGGCGGTTAAGGGGGTGCGGAGTTCGTGAGAGGTGGTGGCAATGAACTCTTCTTTGAGACGGTTGATGGCGGCTAGTTCTTGATTTTGCTCTTGCAGGCGCTGCCATTGGTGACGAAATTCACTGACATCTCGGGCGATCGCAATAATCCGATGGATTGAGCCGGTTTCGTCGGAGATGGGAGAGTACACGGTTTCTAGGGTTTTGTTTCCGATGGGGAAACTAATCTCGTGACTGACTAAAACGCGATCGCCCGTTTCATAGACATGACGCAACAGGGGTTCGATCGCCTCAGCGGCGTTTGCGCTCACTTCTCGATTGGTTTTTCCGATGATCTGTTCGCGAGTGAGGCCAAAAAAGGCTGCACCTGCCGCGTTAATCGATAAATAACGCTCTTCGGTGTCATATTCGACAAAGATATCACTGGATTGACGCAGAAAAGACCGAAAATAGTCAGCACTCAGACGGGAGGACTGTTCCTTTCGCAACAGACGGGCTTGGCGGATGGCGATCGCACAAACTTTGGCAACCTGCTTGACCAGTTCAATCTCGTCGCCATCAAAGTCTTTTTGTTGGGGTTGAATGATGCCTAACGCGCCGATGGAACCGCTATCATCCGCGATCGGGACGAGGGTTTGTTGGAAAAATGGGTTCTGGGCGGACTCGTGAAAATTCTCATCCCCAGGTAGGATGCGATCGCCAATTTCCTCACAATTAACCGGATCTAAGACACAGAGTTCCCCTTGTAATAGCACCGTCCGACAGTCCGGGGAAATCTGATTAAAGTCTAAGCGAATTGCAACGGGCAAGGCTTTTTCCGAAAGGGGGTTGAGAAACGATGCCTGGGCCTGATATACCCCTTGTTCCTCATCCCACAACAGGGCATGACAGCTATCCACCCCGAGAGTTTCCACGATTCCTTTTACGGCTGCACTGATTACACGGTCTTCATTGGTGGCACTGCTGAGGGTTTCGGTTAAGTGGCGAATCAGTTGCTCGAATTGGAGCGATCGCGCTAAGGTTGTGGTTCTCTGCTGTACCCGATCTTCGAGTTCCCGAGCATAGGTGCGTAATTGTTGGACGAGATTGGCTTGTTCGATCGCGATCGCCATCTGAGTTGCCACCGCTTGCACCAGTTGCTTTTCGTCCGTTGTCCATTGTCGGGGACCATGACAATGATGAACAACCAGCAATCCCCACAAGCTAGAAACACTCGCAGATTGGAGAACATTGGCATCAATCTCTGAGAGGTCCGCAGTTGAGTTCTGAAGTTCTCGCACGCCGAGCCTATCTGGTATAATAAACTCTTCTTGATTGCGCCCAATGGCGACTCCCATAAAACTGCGGACTTGAAATTGGTTAAGCATTTCTCGATGGCAATCGCTGAGGGCTGCACTTTGAATATCGGGAATTGACCCGAGATGTCCATTGCGATAGGCATCGCGATGGGCAAGGGGCATACAGTCAGGGGGAAACCATTGTCCCTTGATGGATGGATAAGGCGCTTGCACATCTTCCGCGATACAAACGCCACTGCCATCAGCCAAAAACTGGAAGGCAAGGGCGCGATCGGTGTCTAGGGCCTGTCTGAGACCCTCGACCCCGAGTTTTAAAATGGTGGGCAGATCGAACGTGGAGCGGATTTTAGCGGAAATTCGACTCAGGAGCATTTCCCGCGATCGCCGCTGTTGGATTTCCTGTTCGGCGCGGGCGCGATCGCTCAAATCCGTCACAAAAGTCATAAAATAGCTCTCATCCTCTTCTTCCCCCACCAGGCACAGGGTCACCTGTAGCGCCAACACCGAACCATTGGCGCAGATGTAACGCTGGCGCAGGGTTTGCCGTTTTATGCCCTCGCGCACCATTTGTTGAATCAGTCGCAAAAATGCCGCGAAATCTTCGGGATGGGAAATTGCCCGGGCATCTAAATAGCGCAGTTGACTCGGACTATACCCCGTCATTTGACAAAACGCTGGATTGGCTTTGACAATCCCACCATCAATGCTGTGGTAAACAATTCCCGTGGGACAGTCCCAAAACACCCCATCAAAGCCGGGATGAGGAAACGAGATCCAGGATGAGTGTTGATCGATGCAGTCTTGAGTTTGCTGATAAGTCAGGGGCGATCGCAAAGCCTCTCTCCCCCCAGAAAATCGCCGGGTTTGAGCCATCCTCTCCCCTTTTGGGTTCAACTCGCTCCGGTTGCCACTCTCTTCTGCAACGGCGATGGACGAGTCTTGGGAAGAAATTAAATGGAGCGTATGTAACCAAAACCGCCGCAATACCCGCTCATCATTTTCTAGATCCATCGCTTCCAAACCAGAACAGTGAGGAACTGCTGTCGCCAGGGTTGAGCTTCGGAGCAACTGGACGATCACCTCTGGATCGAACAATACTGATACTCTACTCATCGGCTCATTCCCTTCCCCAACCCCTGCAAATTCTTCCTCTGTGTGAGCTTGATCCAGTTCCACTTGAATCCAGATGTTTAGATGGGAACTCAGGGCCAGAATGCTCGTTTCCACTCCCCCTAGGGCAATCACCGGAACCGGCGCAAATCGTTGGGGCAAGCCCAACGGATAGTTTGGCTGGCTGGGTGCATTCGGCATGGATTGCACCTCCACTTCATCGACGGAAAACCGGCTTGGCGTCATGGCCGTTTTTACCGGATATGTCCCGACTCCAGATTCCACCTTCTCTGGAATCCTCTGCCCAGTTTTATCCCAAATTTTTTGGAGCTTTTGACACCGTTCTAAATTGTCTCCTACCACTAATAAAGCCCGTAACCACCCACTGCTTTCTAGGGCATGGCGCAGCAGTTGAAATAAAGAGAACAAATGTTCGCGGTCTAAATATAGGATGATTTGGCTGGGTAAACGATGATTCATATTTATTTTAGAATTTAGGGTTTCCATAGTTTTAGAGAGTATAGGGCCGATTTGTTAAATTTGGAGTTTGACTAAGTTAATGATTCCCTAACTGATTCGCAGTATTTAAAGAATTGCCCCAAGGACTTTAAACGTAATGTTTCTTTACAAAAGAGAGTAAAATTTCACCCTAGACAATAAGCAGAAAAGCTCGGGTAATCCGTCAACGGATTGTCAAAATAAGTTAACAAATTGTCCCCACACAACCCACCCCTTTTACCCTTGCCCATCGTCTCGACGGTAGTAAACATGACCTAGGGACTTGGAAAAATGCTCAGGTTTGAGGCGATCGCCTCCGACACCATAATCGAACCCACTTGAACTTTCTGACCCCTACCATCTCCCCAATCTTTACTGTACTCCATTTAGACCGGATTATAAAGAGCTGGACAGTGAAAAGTTCTGTATAACCCATCGTCAGTCGCTCTATGGCCTCAAAAAAAATGGACCGGCATAAAACCAGTCCATAAGTCATACTGTTTAAGATTCTAAGCTTAACCAGTGTTACCATTATGTACCTAAAACAGCGAATTGAGGAAATCATAAAAAGTCTAAGGCCCGCATTCAGCCGTGAGGCGGCGTTTGAATGGTTAGTGATTATGGTCTGGGGTATCCTGTTATGCAACCGGGCCCCGGCCATCACCAGTTATCTGAATGCGGTGGGACTGAGTGAATATTACTATGACCATGCTCTCCATTGGTTTCACGCTAAAAGTTGGAGTGCCAAAACATGATCACACCGATGGCATCAATGGTTGATTTCTCATGAAAATGTCAAACGGTTGAAGGGTAAACCTATTTATCTTGGGGATGGCATTAAAGTCCCGAAAGAAGGCAGAAAAATGCCCCTAGTTAAAAAATTACACCAAGAATCAGGTAATGTGACCAAACCTGAATGGATTAGGGGTCATTATTTTGGAGCTCTTAGTCTTTTATGACAATCCGGTGATTCTTTACTCGCCGTTCCGGTCACATTTGAGATTCAAGATGGGGTGGAAAAAGCTGATGATAAGTCCCCGAGCTTGGTCGATAAAATTTCGGGTTTATGTAGGGATTATATAAGGGCGGGAAGTTATGTTGTATAAGAAAGCTTATTTTGCGTCGAAAACACTAATTAAGGAGTTGAGGTTTCATTCACTTCACTTGATTACACGGGTCAAGATTAATACCGTGGCTAGATATCCGTTACCACCATCCCCCCGGAGCCAAGGTCCCGGCAGGCCGGCTATCTGGGGAAAGCGCCTGGAATTACGCACCTTATTTAATGACTCAGATGCTTTAACAACTGAATCGTTATCCCTTTATGGAAAAAAACAGCTCCTCAGTTATCAAACTGTAGATTTACATTGGGATAGTCCTAAAAATTTAGTCCGATTTGTACTGGTGTTGTGGTCAGAAGGAAAGCAAAGCATCCTGTTGTCAAACGACCTAAATTTGTCCGGAGTAGAAATTGTAATTGCTTATAGTTGGCGGTTTGAAATCGAAGTAACTTTTCAAACTTTAATCGAGATTTTATCAGGGTTTAGCTATCGGTTCTGGATGAAAAATATGCCTCGCTCTTCCCGAAACCCTAAAAATATGAATATCAAGGAATACTCTGAGCCTGAGCCGTTCAAAATAATAGAGAAAGTCGAAGCCTTTGAACGATTTGTCAATCTCAATGCTTTAGTTCTAGGGATTTTACAAGTCTTGAGCCTAGAAATACCCGCTGGCATTTTGAAGAGTTTTTCCGGGTGGTTCAGAACTGTCTCAAGCAGTGGTCATCAAGCGTGAACAAATTGTTCGGCTGACTCTGCTCCAAGCGGGTCCCTCTATTTTAGCCGAAAGTCCACCCAGCTTACTTTTGACAAAA
>NZ_JAFLQW010000578.1 GCF_017313335.1 Phormidium pseudopriestleyi FRX01
GATATTAGAGCCGACCATTTACACAAGTTAACAACTTACTTAGCCAAAAACCACGGTGAAGTAAAAATCGAAGACTTAAATGTGTCAGGGATGCTCAAAAATCACAAGAAAAGCGGGTGCTATTGCGGATGGGGGGTTTTATGAGTTTCGTCGCCCGATTGAGTATAAATGCCAGTGGTATGGGAGCAAATTAACGCTGATTGACCCGTGGTATCCCAGTTCACAGATTTGTTCCAATTGCGGACACCGACAAAAAATGCCACTGCACAAAAGACAGTATGACTGTCCGAACTGTCACATCTCAATAGATCGTGACTTAAATGCATCAATAAAGAAAGGAAAACGCGGATAGTTCAGCCGTGTAAGCCTAGTGATGGAAAGGTCTTGGAAGATCCAAGCTAGGAACTAAACATCATACAATTAAGTTTGAGTAAGTTTTAGAGAGCGGAAAACCTATCCATTCAGCCTGACAATAAATATCCCCCAAAGGAGGATTTCTCCCCCTAAATTTGTGGATTCTTCTAACCCGTCTCGGTGTAGTACAAGGTAAGATATAGGATTGCTATATAGCTAGTCTAAATCATTTTGACACTGGATCCGATGCCTAAGAGTCTTGTAGTGCGAGCATCTTGCTCGCTATCTTTATAGCAAACTGATTTAGAGGCGCTATAGAAGAGCTTCCGCGATGCAAATGTCCGGCTATTTCCGAAACGGGAGTAGAATAAAAGCTCTTCAAGGCACAGGGCGATCGCCTAGGGTCCCCACCGACTCTAACTCCTTCGACCGATGGCGTTCCACCTCGTATGTCCAGAAATCGTAAGCCATCTCTGTATTGGGAAAAATTGCCTGAGCTTCCTGGCGCAAATCCTCCAACTGGATATCATTTCCGGGAGCATATCGGGGGCTAAAATGGGTCATAATCAATTGTTTCACCCCAGCAGCTAAAGCCACCTGCGCCGCCATCGTACTGGTCGAATGCAGGCGATCGATAGCCAACTGTGCATCTTGATGGGAAAAAGTCGCTTCGTGAATCAACACATCCACATCTTGCGCCAGTTGCACCGCACCCTCGCAAAAAATCGTATCCGTACAATAGGCCATTTTCCGCCCCGGTTCCGTTGGTCCACATAACTCCTGACCTGAAATCTGCCGACCATCGCTCAAAGTCACGGTTTCCCCGCGCTTGAGTTGACCATAAAGAGGTCCGGAGGGAATCCCCAAGGCCGCCGCTTTTTCCACATTAAACCGTCCTGGGCGGTCTTTTTCCTCCACTCGATAGCCATAAGCCGTGACCCGATGTTCTAGGCGTCCGCATTTGACAATAAATTCATCATCCTCATAGATTACCCCAGGCCGACTCTGATGGACCTTAATCGGATAGGAGAAATGAGTTTGAGAGTAGCGACTACAGGCGGCTAGATAGTCATTTAATCCGGCAGGACCGTAAATATCAATCCGACTGGCATTCCCAGCTAAACCGCAAGTAGCCAACAGACCCATCAATCCAAAGATATGGTCCCCGTGGAGGTGGGTGATAAAGATGCGACTAATTTGGCTAATTTTGATTTCGCTACTGATAATTTGATGTTGGGTGCCTTCGCCGCAGTCAAACAGCCACACCTGCGATCGCTGAGGCAGACGGACCGCCAAACTGGATACATTACGCGATCGCGTCGGTACACCGGAACTGGTTCCTAAAAACGTAATCTGCATCTTTTGGCGCTCTTTTGACTGTTCAAACAACTTATTTTAGGCAATTTCCACCCTTCGGACTTCCTGCATAGGGGGTTCAACGGGGTTAAATCAAAAATCCTGTGCTCCTGGGTCAATCAAACGCACTCAATTCTACTGAGCCAGAACAGATGAGCAGAGCTTTGAAACGATAACTCGCTATCCTATCATAGTTTTCAGTAATTACGCATTCCCTCTAGATCTCCTGCTTTCATTCGATGCTCGATCATCGAATATTTTATGTTTTGGAGTTCCCCCTGAGCAAACCTGGGCGGAGTGAAATTCAGCTTAAAGAAATGAGTACATCGGCCCTCTCTTCTCCCGATATAGCTTGTATGATAGGGGGTTATGACAATACATGGCGCAGACTTCAGTTGTGAAGAATGCCCGTGAACCCGATTACCCCTGATATTTTGCAATTTATCTTAGAGGATTCCCGGTTTGAGGAGATCGCCCACCATGAAACTAGCACCCACCCAAAACCGATTGTTATCTCCACTCAAGCCTTTGTGGAAAAGCCGACGCCAGTGGTGGCTGATTGCTTTAATGTGGCTGATGATGGTGGCCCCAGCTCAAGCGAGTTTATTATTGCGAGTCGCGATTAAACAAGATGTCAGCGAAGTGACCATTGGTAGTTCTACCCCAGCTACGGTCGTGGATAGTGCCGGTCAGTCCCTGGGACAACTGGATGGAATGCAGGCAACACTTGCCCGGAGTACAGGATCTGGTGTAGCAGTTGGGGGCTGGCAAGGCAACCAAATCGTGATCCAACCCAGTGGCGATGGGTTTGTCTATATTGGCGATCGCTGGTATCGCGGCAATACAGTCCTGGTTCCCACCTCGGGCGGACTCACCGTGATTAACCAAGTTGACCTCGAAGAATATCTCTACAGTGTCTTAGGGGCGGAAATGAGTCCGAGTTGGCCCCAGGAAGCCCTCAAAGCTCAAGCAGTAGCTGCCCGGACTTATGCCCTCTATCAGCGCCAGAAACGCGGAAATTCCCTCTATGACCTGGGGAATGACACATACTGGCAAGTCTATCAGGGAGTCGAAAAAGAAGCCAATACCACCCACGCTGCGGTGCAAGCGACTGCCGGACAAGTCCTGGTTTACAATGGTCAACCCATTGAAGCCGTTTTCCACTCCTCCTCGGGGGGACATACGGAAAATGTGGAAGATGTCTGGATGGAACCCCGGCCCTATCTGCGCGGGGTCCCGGACCATGATGCCGGTTCCCCCGTCTACCAATGGACCGAAACCTTCTCCAGCAGTCAATTGAGCAGCCGCATCTCCGGCGTGGGGAATGTCCTGTCCATGAGACCTCAACGCACCACCCCCCACGGACGGATTCAGTCGATACTGATTGTGGGAGATGCGGGTCAGCGTACCCTCGATGGGGAAGAATTACGGCAGGCCCTCAACCTCAGAAGCGCCCGGTTTACCGTGATGCCTCAACAGGGTCCATCGGCTAGTAAAAATACTTTATCCAATATCCCCTCTGGATTTACCATTCAGGGTCGGGGATTTGGTCACGGCATTGGATTAAGTCAATGGGGGGCTTACAATCTGGCTTCCCAGGGTGTGAATTACCAACAAATTGTCCTCCACTATTACCAAAATGCTAATTTGGCAAAAATCCGTGTAGAGTAAGCTGTTGAGGATTGGCTCATCGATCTACTCGACGGCCACGTTCTAATTCCAATTCTCCCCTCTATCTCCCACCGTAAGGGAGGGGGAGATATTTTTTGTCAACCCATCTATAACAGGAGAATCACTGTGCCAAAGTGGGAATACCTTTTCGTTCGATTTGACTACTTTGCCGGTGACCTTTGCGTGCATAGTGCCAACGGAGAAGAACTACGAGACGAACAAAAAAAGCAACCGCTTTCTGAATATTCCAATCAGAAGGGGGAAGAGGGTTGGGAAATGGTTAATTTTAACTTTACCCCGGCCTATGGTTATGGGTTTTTGACCTTCAAGCGTCTGAAGCAGGACAAGGAAGAATGAGGGAGGAAGGGGAAAGAGGGACTGTTTCCCTCCTCCTTCATCCTTCCGATTTCATCCTTCTAACCGCTTGCGCCATTCGGCATCGAGTTTGGCAGAATTTTGGCTTTCTTGCTCGATTAAATCGGTTTCGGTGGTGTAGGCAATATCCCCGCTACCGATAATGTTTTGGGCGGCAAATTGTTGGGCGTAGGCGAGTTTTTTCTGCAACTCATCCGAGGGTTGATTTAAGGCGATCGCCTGTTCTTGTCTGGCTTCGTTTCGCACTTCGACTTTGCGGTTACGTCCTTTTAGCCACAAGTACCGGATTAAGGGAACAGACAAAAAGGCGACTCCATATCCAATCAACAGCCAGTAAATTGAGGCAGTAAATGCCACTAATCCCCCAATTTGGGCTGCGATCGCCCCATCTTGCAATAAATACCCTAGGAAAATTCCTCCGCCAATATTCACTACCCCCAATCCAGCAGCTAGGCTTAATTGATTGGAAGAAGCCTCGCTAAATTTCCAGGTCAATTCCCGTAAATAGGCCGGAACTGACTGGGCGTTTCGTTGTTGGACTGTCGTCTGCAATTCAGGAAAATGATAGACAATCTGCCCCTCGGGACTGACTTCGGGACGACCATTAAATCGTGTCAGGACCGGCAGCATATAATCTTCATACTCCTTGCCATATCCAGTTCCCAAATCATCCAAATACGGAGCAATTTGTTCGGCGACAACGGCGCCTTGATTATTCTGGATTATAGCGGCGATCGCCTGCCAGCGTCGTTCCTCTAAATTGGCATTGGGGTTCCCATCCCCAAACAAAAAGGAGAACACCGACTCCAAAAAATTCATCGATTCTTCTGACGATGAAGAATCGACCGCTTTTTGTCGCCGTTGCCGCTGATACCGGCCATAGTTGGGATTGAAAAACCAGAAGATATCTGGACCCCAAAACATTCGCGGGAAAAATATCATCCCCCCACCTCGGGACCGACTACTCCGATTGCTGTTGCTATCTTTATTCATCATTGTCAGGAGAATAAAGATGCTGGCAAAAATAATAAAAATCGACAGGATTAAGATAATCCCAAAGGAAATTCGGATCAGGTAGAACAGAATTCGCCAGACCTTTTCCCACCACTCCTGCAATTGAATTCGGAAATACTTATTCCGCAGAATGGCACGAAATTGTTTGGGAAACTGATAGACAATATCTCCCGTATCCGCAACTTGTAAATGTCCTCCAGCTTCGGAAGCTAAAGCTAATAATTCTCGCTCGGCGAGATTGACTTGCAGTCCTGCGCTAGTTGCCACGTCACCGACAGTCACGCGATAATCCAGCTTTTCGACAGCCTGCATTACTGTGGGATTTAGAGCCATATTCTGCCCTCGTTGAAGTTCCCGATCTTTTTCTAGTATAGGATTTTCCCGACTGGGGCGGAGTGGGAGGGGCGATCGCCTGAACCAGTGCTACCCTCAAATTAGGGCTAGGGCGTCGGACGCCTTAGATGGGGATTTCACAATCAGTCAGGAGACAGGAACACGATGAAACTGACGATCGCACCAAAACAAGTCGCAGCAACGCTTTTATCCGCTGCTGCTGCAGCATTACTTCCCTTAGCCTTTCCCCGAACCGCCTTCGGAGTAGATCCCGATCACGCCCTCCAGTTATTGCGAACCAATGAATGTATGGGGTGCGACTTAATTGGGGCGGACTTGCGCGGGGCCAATCTTGCTGGGGCCAATTTACTAGGGGCGGATTTACGCGGGGCCAATCTTACCGAGTCCAATCTCAGTCGGGCGGATTTACGCGGGGCCATTCTGCGCTGGGCTGATTTTTCCGGGGCCAATCTGAGTGAAGCCAGGTTTGTTCGACCCCTTCCCACGACGATTAGCCGCGATCGCATTACGTCGGTTAACCCCCCATTAGTCATCTCTCAACTCACGGCAGCCGATCTGCGCGATGCCATTATGAACGGGACCAACCTTCATAAAGCCAACTTAAATGGGGCCAATCTCGTCCGGGCGGATTTGAGAAATGCCAACCTCACTCAAGCGGACTTATCCACCGCCAATGTGCGCGCCGCTAACCTCTCCGGGGCCAATCTCCGGGGTGCAAAGTTACTCACCACCAAGCTCAATGGTACAGACTTGAGTTTTGCCGATTTGAGTTTTACCGAACTCAGCGGGGCCTATCTCATGGATGCCAATCTCCAGCAAGCGAGTCTGCGCGGGGCCAATTTATCGGCGATCGAACCCACGGGTCGCCAATGTCCCGGGGCCACCTGTAAGGTTTCGCCGACTTACCTAGACGGGGCAAATTTACAAGGGGCCGATTTACGCGGGGCAAATTTCACCGGGGCCAGTTTAGAACGAGCTACCCTCCAAAATGCCAATTTATATGGGGCGAATCTAGCCAGAGCCCGTCTGGGAGAGGCTAATTTGGAAAATGCCCAATTAATGAATACCAATCTCAATGAAGCGCAACTGAGTCTCACGACGCCGGATGGAGGGCGCAGATAGTTCTATCGGTAGGGGCAATTCATGAATTGCCCCTCCAGATCTAATTGAACCCCTCGAAATCGGGAAAGACAAAAATTTAGATATCGCATCTGCAATTTCCATCAAGATGCGCTAGAATTGTAAAGAAATATAAATGCAATCTGTTTTAGTTTTTTCTGCAATTTCGCATCCCTGACGCAATTTATGAGTCTTCCCATTCGCAACCTCGCAATCATCGCCCACGTCGATCACGGTAAAACCACCCTCGTTGACGCCCTCCTCAAACAATCTGGCATCTTCCGCGAAGGGGAAGAGGTTCCTGATTGCGTCATGGACTCCAATGACCTAGAACGGGAGCGCGGCATTACCATTCTCTCCAAAAATACTGCCGTTCGCTACAAAGAAACGTTAATCAATATTGTTGATACCCCCGGTCACGCTGACTTTGGCGGCGAAGTAGAACGGGTTCTGGGCATGGTGGATGGCTGTCTGCTGATTGTGGACGCCAATGAAGGCCCCATGCCTCAAACTCGCTTTGTCTTGAAAAAAGCCTTAGAAAAAGGGCTACGCCCGATTGTGGTGATCAACAAAATTGACCGACCCCAAGCGGACCCCCACGGGGCAGTGGATAAAGTCTTAGATTTATTCATCGAACTCGGTGCTGATGATGACCAGTGCGAGTTCCCTTACCTGTTTGCCTCGGGTATGTCGGGATATGCCATAAATAACATGGAAACAGAAGGGGTCGATATGCAGCCCCTATTTGACCTGATTCTCGATCGCGTCCCGCCTCCGGTGGGAGACCCCAACAAGCCCCTCCAGTTGCAAGTCACCACCCTGGACTATTCCGAATATGTAGGCCGGATTGTCATCGGTCGCATTCATAATGGTGTGATTAAAGCCGGTCAACAGGCAGCTTTAGTCAAGGAAGGCGGCGAAATTGTTAAGTCTAAAATCACCAAATTAATGGGATTTGAAGGACTTAATCGGGTGGATATGCCTGAAGCTTCAGCGGGTTATATTGTCGCCGTTGCGGGTTTTGCTGATGCCAATATTGGGGAAACCATTACTTGTCCCAATGACCCCCAAGCGTTACCCCTGATTAAAGTGGATGAACCCACCTTACAGATGACCTTCTGGGTGAACGATTCTCCCTTTGCCGGACTAGAAGGCACCTTCGTCACCTCTCGGCAATTGCGCGATCGCCTCCTGCGAGAACTGGAAACCAACGTCGCCCTTCGTGTGGAAGAAACCGACTCCCCGGATAAATTCCTCGTTTCAGGACGGGGTGAGTTGCACCTGGGCATCCTAATCGAAACCATGCGTCGGGAAGGATACGAATTCCAGGTTTCCCAACCCCAGGTAATCTACCGCGAAATCAACGGTCAACCTTGTGAACCGTTTGAATGTCTGGTTCTAGACGTTCCTGAAGAAGGGGTAGGCGGTTGTATGCAGCGCCTGGGCGAACGACGCGGGGAAATGCAAGATATGCGCGTCAATGCCACGACACGCACTCAACTGGAATTTGCGATTCCTGCACGGGGTTTAATCGGGTTCCGAGGTGAGTTCATGCGTCTGACCCGGGGTGCCGGGATTATGAACCATAGCTTCCTCGATTATCGCCCCCTCTCGGGAGATATTGACGCCCGTCGAAACGGGGTGATTATTGCCTTTGATGAAGGAACTGCAACATTCTACGCTTTGAAAAATGCTGAGGACCGAGGAGTATTCTTTATTACTCCAGGAACGAAAGTATATAAAGGCATGATTGTTGGGGAACATAACCGTCCTCAAGATTTAGATTTGAATGTCTCGAAGACGAAGCAGTTAACTAATGTGCGGTCTTCTACGGGAGATGAACTGGTGCAGTTACAAGCGCCGGTGGAAATGAGTTTAGAACGGGCGCTGGAATACATTGGTCCCGAAGAGTTGTTAGAAGTCACCCCGGAATCGATTCGCTTACGGAAGATGACGATTAAGAAGTTAGCGAAACGCTAATTGATGTGAGAGTAGCGGACAGGCTAAAGCCTGCCGCTATACGAACAAAGCCCGCCTACGCGGGCTATTTTATTGAAGTCGTTTCTTCCTCTTAGTTCAACGTCCCGACTTCAGTCGTTTCTTCCTCCCCAGAATCAAGCAAAATCCCGAGGCGATCGCGAGGAATCAAATCCCCCAGTCCGAATCAACCGATCCAATTCACCCGGATCTGGAGAGTGCATCTCTGCCACTTCGATCGCCACTCGACCTTCCATGACTTTGCGATACAATTCCTGATTCATCACCTGCATTCCCTCATAAGTATCCGAATGCATTAAGGCAAAAGCCCCATCATCATCTCCCTTATACAAGTAATCTTGCATCGTGGTGGTATTGATTAACACATCATTGATGGTAGTCCGTCCTCCATCGGTGGTAGGAAGCAACAATTGAGCAATCACCGCATACAACGTTTCTACAACCTGGATTCGGATTGTAGTTTGTTCTTCGGGATTGAACATATTTAAGAGGCGGTTGATGGCGCTGATGGCGGTTCTGGTGTGGAGGGTTCCTAGGACCAAGTGGCCGGTTTGGGCTGCTTGGAGGGCAATATTCACCGTGAGGCGATCGCGCATTTCCCCAATCATAATCACATCCGGGTCCTCCCGCAAGGCCGATCGCAAGCTGGAGTGGAAATCATCGGTATGCAGTCCCACTTCCCGTTGAGAGATCAGGCAACTTTTTGAAGCATGGACATATTCAATCGGGTCCTCGATGGAAATGACGTGCTTATAGCTGCTTTCATTTAAACAGCGAATCATCGCCGCCATTGTCGTCGATTTACCCGAACCCGTCGGACCCGTCACCAACACCAACCCTTGAGAATGGGAAATCACTTTTTTCAGGACTTCAGGTAAACGCAATTCATCAATGGAGGGAACATGGAGGTCAATTAAGCGCAGGACCATCGCCCCTCCCATCAGGGTTTCAAAGCAATTCACCCGACAGCGAATAAAGCCGGGGTAGAAAATTGCGGTATCTAGTTCTTTAGTTTTGGCAAATTGAGACCGCTGGGACGGGGTGAGAATTTCGTTCAGATAAGCGTTAAACTTTTCTGGGGTCAGGCGTTCTTGTTCGGGGGCTTCACGCATTTGTCCCCGGATTCTGAATCGCGGGATTTCTCCGACGCGAATGTGAATATCCGAGGCTTTACAACTATGGCCTTGTTCAACCAGGGTTTTGATATAATCGGTTTGAGTCTGTGCCGGTTGCGCGGCGTTTCGACTGGCGATACCGGAGGGAGGTGGCGGTGGTGGTGGCAGCACTCTTGGCGGTCCGCTAGATTTCAGGCGTTTTATAGAGCTATTTGTCATTGTCATTTTTTTTCTCCTAAACTTGGCGATCGCCCCTGAGTTTTACTAAAAATGAGTAAAAATACGGTTGGCCGGTGTAGATATCGGGTAGGCCGGTCAATTTTTGGTTGTATTTACTGAATATTGTAGAAAATTTTTTGATAAGTTGGTGAGTGAGGTTGATGGGTTGCTACTTTTGACCAAGGTCTGCCCTGGCTTGGGGTAAGCTGGCATAAATTGCGGATGAATCGCATCTATCAAAAGTGGGGAAAAAACTCGGCAACATTTGTCAGAACTCGGGTAAGAAACGAGGTCCAAATTATAGAGTCACCGGATCCGCCAGCTTTGTCCTTGCGCCTAGGGGGTTGAGTTGTGGCATCGGTTCACAGGGAGGGGCGGTGTTCCGACGGTTTGAGTTAGGATATAGCAATCCTTTATCAGTTGTGGAATGCCCTCACCCCTTTCTCGTCGGCGGCCCAAAGGGGGAGAGGGGAGCTATATATGTCATAAATCATTTAGGATTGCTATAGGTCGCCATTGAGAGCCACTTCAGTCTCCCCCAATCTGCTTCAAGGAGTTAGAAAACCGGGACATCGCGCTCGTCGGCGTGAGGGGGTTTATAGATATACTCACGGTCGAACTGTAAATCTTTTGCTAACTCTCCTAGGCTTTCTATTTTTTCCAGTTGGAAAACCTCAAAAATATAATCTAATATTTTATCCTCACTTAAAGACACCTTGGTATAATAAAAACTTCCGGTGACATCCCGGTAGAGCAGCTTTTCAAGCATTAATTTATCCCGGATGGGTTTAATATAGCGATAAAATATCATCACCTGAATTGCGTAGCGGCCCTGAATTTCAAAGAAACGCTGTTGTTCGATAAAACTCATCATAAAGATGATTTTTAAAACTTCTATACCAATAATAAAGTTTAAAAGATGATTTAGGTATTCGGTGGTTAAATTTTCCGGGATAGTTCCGGTTAGCAAATAATACCGATAATAATATTCAACGAGTTTTTTAGATTCTCCGGTTTCGTCAATGCCAAAATGTTTGAGAACCGTATGAATGCGGTCATGGAGATAGTTTTGAGTTTTTTTAGCTAAACTGACTAATTCGGATTGGATTAAATCATTTAATGCCTGATGTTGCTGTTCCGGAGAAATACAAGCAAATAAGGTTAAGGAGTTTAATAAATAGCGGCGGGTACTCGGAGCTTTGGTGCGAAATTCTTCTAAGAAAGATTCGGGAATAATGTGACCTTTATCGAAGCGTTTATATCTAAATTCTTGAGTCATAGAATAAATCCTTGACGGCAGCGATCGTGAGTGGATAAAGCGGATGAAAGAGCCATTATCTGGGTTCCTTCCTGTAGGTCACCCTGGAGCGATTTCACTCAACAGTGGGGTGACTTCCACCCGGTGCCACACCAGGCAGGATCCGGGGGAATTCCGCTCAGGAAACCCCGGACCCCTGACATTGGAGCCAGATCACGACAGGGTTCCAATGGTGAGGGATTGCGAAAACGGGTTGAGTGAGCCGGAATCGGAAAAACCGCGATCGCAACATTGGGGTTATCCGGGTCTAGCTCGATTAAGGAATGAGGATTTGGCGTCTGTGCCGATGGGTTGCGGGTTATGCGGAACTCGGATACGCCGTTAACCGAAGAATAGAAGACACCTGGTACCTATCTTACCTTATTTGGGGACGGGTTGAATGGGCTGGATAAGGGGGGGAGTCGCTCGGTTTGGAAGGACGTGCCACATCAGCATTTAGCTGAACCATAGCAATCCCCCTACTAATAACCCGATCGCCCCCATTGCCACCCAAACAAATCCATTGTCTTGGGTATTGATTTGGGAGAGGTCCTCAAACGGCAGTTTCGATTCTGATGACTGATGTTTTGGCTTTTTTGCGGTTGCCGTCATGCTGACTTGAGCAATTTTTGAGTTTCCCTCATCGAGGGTAGTCAGATCAGGAATGGAAACGAGCCATTCTGGACGGGATTTGAGTTCTGGCGCTTCTAAAATATAGATTAAGCGTTTGGCTTGTTTGCGGGTTTCGATGCTAGGATGGCGCAGGAGAGTTCGGCATAAGGCGATCGCCTCGGAGGATTGTCCTGCTGCGTGGTAAGCGGTGAGTAACCACATCAGGGATTCTCCCCCTAATCGGGAATTGCGATCGACCAATTGACTCGCTTTTGCTAAGTATTGCACCGCTTGTGGATACTGGCCTCGCTCAAATGCATCTTTCCCAGTCTGGTACTCGATATTAAATTGCTCTAAGGGTTCTGTACTCACGATTTTTCGATAAAATGTCGCTGTTGATGGCTGATTCAGCTAATCTACTGAATCATTTTAGCGTTACTTCGCGTCACCGAACCTGGTACTGGATTTGATGGATTCGGTTTATTTCCTGTTGAGGTCAAAGAATGTTTCACAAATTTCGTCCGTTTAGAGCGTCTCATCCGGTCGCGATCGCCTTGGCACCGATGGCGATCGCCGCTGGAGTATTTCAGTTTAGCACCCCGGCGGCTCAGGCCAATGTATCCATCGTGATTGACCGGGGAATTTCAATTCAGGTGGGACAACCCAGGACTGTCCAGTATGGTCACCCCGGTGTCTATCAGCAACCCTACAATCCCTACTATTCCCCGAATTATCATCCTCAATATTATCCCCAACGCGGACAACCCACGATTCGGAATTCTACTTTAATTAATCCCACCATCATTGATTCGCGCATCGAAAACTCTACCTTAATTAACCCCGTGATTATTGACTCTCAAAACCGTCACCGTAACGTCTATCAACCTCGGACGAATCGGGTGCGGGGAGTGCTTCCCGGTTCCTTATAAATTTCCCTGAATGGTTGGGAAATGAGTCCGCCATCCGGGCCAAATTTTAAGGTTTAAACTTGTAAAAACCCCGGTTTCTGTGAGGAACCGGGGTTTTATTTTTGATGAGACGGGGGAGAAAATTAAGCTCGCCGTAACGCGGGATGGCGTTGCATCACGAGTGAACGCTTATCTAGCAAGGTCATGAAAATTGGCATTTCTGCCGCCGCGCGATCGCCTATATTCAGAGTCCGGACTGCTGCATCAAAAGTCTCCCCTCGGGTCATCCGTTCAGCAATATCCCCAATTTCATCCCAGGTTAATTTGCTGTCAATATAGGCTTTTGCCATCGCAATCAGCATCGATTCGTGAGGATTTCCCTCCCCGTGAGTCATCATTGTGTGAGGAATATCCAAAACCCGGCCAAAAATATGATACCAACTCCGGGGTGCAAAACGAGAAACCGACTCAAATAACGTGCGATGTTCCCGATGACCTACCGCGCGATCGCTCTCACTCGATACAATAAACATCGGGGCGGACGCTTCTCGTTTGGCCCGATTCAGCACATCTCCCCCCATCAACAACACCGTTTTCAGCGCTTCCACCGCAAACCCATCGTACCCATACCGTGCCTGTCCCGGTCTCGGCGCACCCCAATCACAATAGTCTGGAGTCAGCTTTCGCACAAACAAATCTAACACCCGACTACTACTGCTCAAATAGGGTGCAAACAACAAACAACCGGCA
>NZ_JAFLQW010000434.1 GCF_017313335.1 Phormidium pseudopriestleyi FRX01
AATTTATCACTGACAAGAAGCAAGACAGGGCTGGGGTTAAAGCGTTTCTTACCCTCTTCTTGAACGGTTGTCAGTCAATGCAGGGAGAGAGGATAGAGATCGCCCCTTGGACCCGGATCTCTTCCGACAAAATAATGCATGGACTAGACCCAACTCATGCCATAATAAGTCGGCTGTCGCCCAACAAAATTGCTGCTGTCAATGGCTGAACGACCCCAATCCCCGGAAGAACTTGCTGCGGTTTTAGAAAATGTCACGGACCTGAATTTTAACCTTCCGGACCCGGAAGATGAGGATATTTCAGAGCCTGATTTTGAGCATCAGATAGATAATGCCTGGAAAGTTTGCGACCATTTCGACCTGCAAACCGATATTTGGCGCGGGCGGATCCTGAGTGCTGTGCGCGATCGCGAGAAAATTGGCGGTGAAGGACGCGGCAGAGGGTTCCTCAACTGGCTCAAGGACCGGGAAATCAGCAAAAGTCAGGCATACTCCCTGATTGAACTGGCAAATAGTGCCGATACTCTCTTAAACCAGGGAGATTTGGACCCGGAGACTATTAATAAATTTAGCAAACGGGCCTTTGTGGAAACGGCTAAATCTGCGCCGGAGGTGCAGCAGATGGTCACCCAAGCGGCCCGAGATGGCGATCGCATCACCCGCCGGGAAGTGCGCCAACTCTCGGACGAATGGACTGCTATGACTTCGGAATTACTGCCGGAGGAGGTGAAAGAAAAGGCCACTGCCGGTTCTCTGCCTCCGCGTTATCTCGCGCCGTTGGTCCGAGAAATGGAGAAACTGCCTCCCTCCCACCAGGTTTCGATCCGGGACGAAGCGGCGATCAATCCTGATGTGGATACCGTCAAGCAACTGACTTCCGATGCACGGAGTTTGTCGAAATATTTAGATGCGGCGGCCCAGGTTCAGGCGATCGCCACGAGTTCCATTGATGTGGAAATGGCCTTAGAAGAAGCACTCCGCATGGGTTGTCTGAACACTGCGGCAGATTTGGTCAAACAAGCGTCCCAAATTGAACAAACCGTTGCTAAACTTTATACCACTTGGCGGCGTTTGGGCAGTCTGACCGATCGCCTCTATGTGGATACAGGTGCGAGTACGCCCCATTTACGAATGCTGTTGACTTGTTTGGACCGCTTGGCAGGTCAAGTGATTGAGGTGCCACTGGGAGATGAGGGCGATCGCACGATTCGCTTGCAAATCCTCAGCGATTCTCAGCCGGAGTAATCGGCCACCGGGCGATCGCCCGGGTTACATCCTACAATCACTAAAGTGCTGCACCCCTGTGGACTTGATTCCAGTCCGAGTCTACCTTCATTGGCGATTCGTTGAAAAAAATGGTAAAGTTATATAACGAACGGTAAAGTAAAATAAAAGACATTTAATTGGTGTTAACCAGTTGAACCTTGACCTTCAATCAAAAATTAGGTCAGTTCCAGGATCGTCGGCAACCCAATCATCAGGAGAAAACACAGCTATGCCCCAGCTTGAGGCTACCAGCACCACCTTGGACTTCCAAAGCGCCAGTTATAAAGACGCTTACAGCCGAATTAACGCAATCGTGATCGAAGGTGAACAGGAGGCTAATGATAACTATATTAAACTGGCTGAAATGCTGCCGGATTCTAAAGACGAATTGATCAGCTTGGCGAAAATGGAAATCCGCCACAAGAAAGGGTTCCAAGCCTGTGGGAAGAATTTAGCGGTAGACCCTGACATGGAGTTTGCCCAGAAATTTTTTTCCGGGTTGCACCAAAATTTCCAAACGGCAGCAGCCTCGGGCAATGTCGTCACCTGTTTGTTGATTCAAGCGTTGATTATCGAAAGCTTTGCGATCGCCGCCTACAACATTTATATCCCCGTTGCAGACCCCTTTGCACGGAAAATTACCGAAGGCGTCGTCAAAGACGAATACAGCCACCTCAATTTTGGTGAAAAATGGCTGCAAGCACATTTTGAAGACTCCAAAACTGAAATGGAACAAGCCAACCGCCAGAACCTCCCCATCGTGTGGAAGATGCTCAATCAGGTTGAGAAGGATGCTAAGGTCTTGGGAATGGAAAAAGAAGCTCTCGTGGAAGACTTTATGATCGCTTACGGCGAAGCCCTCAGCACAATTGGGTTTACCACTCGCGATATCATGCGGATGTCGGCTTACGGACTCATCGGGGCTTAAATTTAACCCTTCAACCCACTGGCGATCGCCCTCGAATCTGTAAGTTTTTGCGGCAATTGAGGGCGATCGCTATTATTTTGGATGATTTTGGCCGGGGTTGATGCATCATCCGGGATGGCGATCGCTTCATCACATCACCCACCCCTGATCCCAAACCCGGTACTGATAGGCCTATAAAACCTAGCCCTGTCAAGGTGGTAAATTTAATGACGCTCAATCGTTGTTTCATGTAGGGGTAGGGTCTCCAAACCCTCTGATCTGATGTAGGGGTAGGGTCTCCAAACCCTCTTGAGGCTACTTCCGGGAATGATGATTCCCCGAACCGGAATTTTTCTGAACCGCTATGATCTCAAGTGACAGAGATTCTGAGCAGATGCCCCCGTTCGGGAAACAGACGACGCGACCAGGACTCCCGTGCAGTCTTGGTGTACTATTTAAAGATATTCTTAACGAATCTTTTCCTTTAACCCTACTGCGCCTGATTCAAAGGCTACCCTAAAACGCTTAATGTTTGGTCTCATCGGTCACCTTACCAGTTTGGCTCACGCCCAGTCTGTTGCTAGAGATCTGGGTTACCCGGAATATGCCGATCAAGGGTTGGATTTCTGGTGTTCCGCCCCACCGCAGATAGTCGATAACATCACTGTTACCAGTGCCACCGGCCAGACTATTGAAGGACGGTATGTGGAATCGTGCTTTTTGCCAGAGATGCTCGCCTCCCGGCGGATCAAGGCGGCAACGCGGAAAATCCTGAACGCGATGGCTCACGCCCAAAAACATGGCATTAACATCACGGCACTCGGGGGTTTTTCCTCAATTATCTTTGAAAACTTTAACTTGCAGCAATTCGAGCAAGTTCGCAATATCAAGCTAGAGTTTGAACGCTTTACCACAGGAAACACCCATACTGCCTATATTATCTCTCAGCAGGTAGAACAGGCATCAAAACAGCTTGGTATCAACTTGTCGAAATCAACCGTGGCAGTTTGTGGAGCCACTGGAGATATCGGGAGTGCTGTCTGTCGCTGGTTGAACAGTCGAACGGATGTTGCAGAACTCCTGCTAATCGCCCGCGATCGCGAACGATTGCGGCTCTTGCAAGAAGATTTAGGACGCGGCAAAATTATGGGCTTGGAAGAAGCACTCCCCCAAGCTGATATTGTCGTTTGGGTCGCCAGTATGCCCAAAGGGGTGCAAATTGATGCCAATTCCTTAAAGCATCCTTGTCTGTTGGTTGATGGCGGGTATCCGAAAAATTTGGAAACCCAGGTTCAACACCCGGAGGTTTTTGTTCTTAAAGGTGGGATTGTCGAACATACCCTAGACATCGATTGGCGAATTATGCAAATCGTCAGTATGGATGTCCCAGCACGTCAGCTTTTTGCTTGCTTTGCCGAGTCAATGCTCCTGGAATTTGAAAAAATCTATACGAATTTCTCCTGGGGACGTAATCAAATTTCGGTGCAGAAGATGGCAATGATCGGCGAATGGTCGATTAAGCATGGCTTTCAACCCCTGCTGCTTCAACCTCGTTAGTCTCTAGGTTGGGAATAGGGGAGGATAGGGAGGATGTTTGTAGTAACGACTTCAGTCGTTTCCAACTCCCCGATCTCCCCCATCTCCCCCATCTCCCTCATCTCCCCCATCTCCCCCATCTCCCTCATCTCCCTCATCTGCGCGATCTCCGCGATCTCTCTAAATCTTCACCTGTTATGGCAACTCCTGAACGCAGAACTTTCCTTTTAGATTTTGAAAAGCCCCTAGCGGAACTGGAAGGGCGTATTCAACAAATCCGAGAACTCGCTGAAGAAAATGGGGTGGATGTCTCGGAGGAAATCCGCCAGTTGGAAGTGCGCGCTAACCAACTCCGGCAGGAAATTTTTTCCACGTTAACGCCGTATCAGCGGTTACAGTTAGCCCGTCATCCCCGGAGGCCCAGTACGTTAGATTACATTCAAGCGATTACTGATGAATGGATGGAACTCCACGGCGATCGCGGGGGGTATGATGACCCCGCCTTAGTCGGTGGGATGGCTCGCATCGGCGGCATCCCGGCGGTGATTCTGGGTCATCAGAAAGGTCGGGATACGAAGGATAACGTCACGCGCAATTTTGGGATGGCTTCCCCTGGGGGTTATCGCAAGGCGATGCGGTTGATGGATCACGCTAACCGCTTCGGTATGCCGATTTTTACGTTTATTGATACCCCGGGTGCTTGGGCGGGGGTAGAGGCTGAACATCAAGGTCAGGGTGAGGCGATCGCCTACAATCTGCGCGAAATGTTCCGTCTGGATGTGCCGATTATTTCTACGGTGATTGGTGAAGGCGGTTCCGGTGGGGCTTTGGGGATTGGGGTGGGCGATCGCCTCCTGATGTTTGAACACGCAGTTTACACCGTTGCCACTCCCGAAGCTTGTGCCGCAATTCTCTGGAAAGATGCATCCAAGGCTCCTCGCGCTGCTGAGGCCCTGAAAATTACCTCCTGGGATTTAAAAAACCTGGGAATTCTCGACGAAATCCTCCCCGAACCCTTGGGGGGCGCTCATTCCAATCCCCTTCAGGCCGCTTCAAGTCTCAAGGAAGCGTTATTAAAGAATTTAGATGAATTGTCCACTTTGACCAGTCAGGAACGCCGGGAACTGCGCTATCAGAAGTTTCGCCGGATTGGGGTGTTTGCAGAAGTGCCCGCCTAAGTTGGCGCGATGGGTGGGGTTGAGATGGCTCCAGTTTACTATTCGTTTTTCTAAGCCGGATCAATCAGTTGACTCTATATTGGCAAGAGGGCGATCGCCCGAAAAATTCCCAAATAGAACCCCTGACATGGACTGAGGAACCGAGTCAATCCTTGTCCCTGGTCCATTTTTCAGCTACCATCTGACCCGCGCAAAGACCCAGCGCGATCGCCCCAACATGACAGGCTGCTAATCCTGAATTTCCCGAGTAAAAAAATTGGGCCTTGCTCAACAAACCATCCCATTGGATGATATACTTAAAATCAGTAACAAAAGTTTACGTTTATTTAGTTTTCTGAGTCAAATTATCTTGCACGATGATTCATTACTCACTGGGTAGAGTACCCGGGCGGATTTCTAAAACTTTAACCTCGGCTAACCCAGGGCTAATTAGGGTGAATCTTAACCGGATCTGTGCATCGCAGGATGCAAGATGACGGACTCACCGCTTCCCTCTACTTCTACCCGGGCAAACAATGCCCTGAACTTTTCCTCTAAACCTAGCCAAGCTATAGCGGAAAATACCACGTTGGGGCAATCCCGACGTTCCTGCAATCAGCAAGAAATGTAGATCAACCCTGGGGCTGGTTCTCTATCTGTCTGAAATTAATACACCAAATTTCAGCCTGTTTCTTTGCTAACCTTGACTCTTTTTGCTCCCCTTGAGCTATCTGATTTATCATTATCCCAAGACGATTGGCTATTCCGGCAACCTAGTGAGTCACAAAAAAAGGGACTCAACCGGCTGCTCTCGTTTCGATATCAAGCCAGGGATTGAAATTCAAAGATTAATCCGATACAGCGATCGCAGTTTGAGATCGAAATTCCATCAATCAGATTCCGTCTTGGAAAGAAACAATGCGGTTATCGGGTTTTTTCTAGCGGAAAGAAGTAATCCCACAAAGAGGATGGAGCCATTTCATCAGAAATCTCAGACTACAGGTCTTTCCTCCTAGAGGTTGATATCTTAGAGATGACACCGGCGCTTTTAGGATTGATTTTCACCCTTGATCAACGCCGCAAGATACAGCCTCCGCCAACAATTCATCTGTTTGTGGTGCTATGTCCGACGACCTCAATAGTGTAAATGTCTGGACTTGAAGTATCTGTAAACCTCTATGACTCTCATACATCTTTTATGACTATTGCTTCCCACGGATCCCAATTACCCCAGACTGGAAATGGTACTAAATCCGCCGAAACCTCAGACAAAACCCCCCGCATCGAGACGCGGCCCGATCGCAATACCTTAAATGGTGCTCAACCCAATATTCATCAACCCCTGGCAGAAAGCGCCGATCGGATGATGGATGCGTTCCGCGAAGTGATCCTCGGGGTTGGGGAAGATCCAGAACGGGAAGGGTTACTCAAGACCCCCAAACGGGCGGCGGATGCCATGCGCTTTCTGACGAGCGGTTACAATCAATCGTTAGAAGAGTTGTTGAATGGAGCCATCTTTGACGAAGGGCATAACGAGATGGTACTGGTGCGAGATATCAATTTTTTCAGCCTCTGCGAACACCATATGCTCCCGTTTATGGGCCGCGCCCATGTTGCCTATATCCCCAATGAAAAAGTTGTGGGATTGAGCAAACTCGCCCGCATTGTCGAGATGTACAGCCGCCGACTCCAGGTGCAAGAGCGCCTCACCCGCCAGGTGGCCGAAGCCATTCAAAGCATTTTGGAACCGAAAGGGGTAGCTGTCGTTATGGAAGCGACTCATATGTGTATGGTCATGCGTGGCGTCCAAAAACCCGGTTCCTGGACGGTCACCAGTGCGATGGTTGGTCAATTCCAGGAAGAGCAAAAGACTCGGGAAGAGTTTCTCAACCTGATTCGTCATCAACCCTCTTTCTTTTAAAGAAAGGATTATACAGGGTGACGGCTGAGTTGTCAAGCTCTTTCTGATAGGCAATTAACGGACAATTTGAGCTTGAAGAACAATTCCGCAACTTTGGCGAGGTCTTTGTCCCCCGGCGATCGCTCTACTCCACTGGAGAGGTCGATACCCGGGGGTTTGACTTGGGCGATCGCCTCTTGGATATTCTCCGGGGTCAGTCCCCCAGCCAACAGCCAGGGGCAACCGGGGTTAAACTCTCGCAACAGATTCCAGTCTAGGGTTTGCCCTGTTCCCCCCAATAGTCCAGGATGGTAAGCATCCAGCAGCAATGTATCCACCACCGTCCGATAATCCCTAGCTTGCTCCAAGTCCGTTGCAGCTTTGACACGGATGGCTTTGAGAATTTCCACCCCTTCGGGTAGCTGTTGCCCCAGGCGATCGCAAAATTCCAGGGATTCCCCGCCATGCAGTTGCACCCCAGTTAATCCTCCCACTTCAACAGCTTGACAAATTATCTCAGTTGTGGTACTTGCAAACACGCCAATCAGATCGACTGGCATCCCTTTTAGAGCCTGAACCACCTGCTGAATCTGTAAATTTGTCACATAGCGAGGGGAACTCGGTACACAGATGAAACCCAGGGCTGTAGCCCCCAAATTGGCGATCGCCACGGACTGCTCCGGTTTCGTAATTCCGCAAATTTTAACGCGCATCCCAGGTCATGCTCCTGCAAATTATGACAATTTGTTTCAAAAGTGTAAGCGTTTGTAAAGGATTAATACAAAATTTTCTTTTTTGCCGATAAATTCTTATAATTCCAGTCATTGAACTGATTTATCCACAAAGGAGATACAAACTTGCTTTACACAACCTTACTCGCAGTTGCCTCAAACCTACCACCCACCCCAAGCTGGTCTCCAATGGTTGGACTGGTGATGATCCTAGCCAATCTATTTGCCGTGGCAATTGGCTACCGAGCCATCCAAAATCCCGGCAAAGGACCCAGCTTACCTGTGGGAATGCCTCCAGTCCTTAAGAAATTTGGGATTCCTGAACTACTCGGAACTCTCAGTTTTGGTCACCTTCTCGGCACCGGATTGATCTTAGGCTTAAGCAATGCGGGTGTTTTGTAAGGAATAAAGAAATTGATGGGTAAAACTCGGATGCCCTGAGTCATCCCAGTTTTATGCATCAATTTCACCGATCGCCCCAGAATGAACCGGGGGATTACCTGGGTTCCTCGTGGGGCGATCGTTATATAGCTTGTTCTAAATGATTTATGACATATATAGCTCCCCTCTCCCCCTTTGGGCCGCCTTATGTTGGGGGTGAGGGCATTCCACAACTGCTGCAAGGATCGTCATCCCAATTTCTCCCTCTATTGATGAGACTTTTTCAGTCAAGGGTTAGAAATATCGAACGGCATCGGTACAGTATAGGCAAGAGAAACCGGGTTTCTGCAACAGAGTTTGTCAAAAAACCCGGTTTATTGTCCTACAAAGCTAACCTGTCCCAAGTTCTCAAGCGTCGCTGTTGTTTCGGCGATACAGATGCAGGCGATCGCACCGGGAGAATTTTAGTTTTTATAGCGCCGGTTGTAGGAATTATTGGTTCATAAAAATATCAATAAACCTGATTATCTCTGGTCATTTCCTGCTATAATCAGAGCCAATAATCAGATTTCACCTATCTTTTCCAAAAAATCAAAAAAGAATAGCGCACTGCATTTTTTCCCAGCCGTTCTCCTGCCACCGCTCCACAGTACCCAGGTCCAACCAGTCAGTTGCGCCCTGAAAATTAGTAGAATAGAAGAAAGCCGAATTGAATTCTCAGATTGGCTCGATCGCGATGTGCCAGAGCAAGGCAAACAACATCATTAAAAATTAAGGAAAATTTTATGCAACCTGGTTGGCGAATAGGGATGGTATTTGGCATCCCGCTTTATATAGATTATTCATGGTTGATTATCCTGGGTTTAGTCACGGTATTAAATGCGGGGCAGTATTCAGAACAACAACAATGGTCGCCGGCGATCGCCTGGGCAACCGGGTTAGGATTAGCCCTCCTGCTGTTTGCTTCTGTATTACTCCACGAACTCGGGCACAGTTTAGTCGCTCAATCTCAAGGAATCAAGGTTAACTCGATTACCCTGTTTATTTTTGGGGGTGTCGCCGCCATCGAACAGGAATCCAAAACCCCAGAAGAAGCCTTTCAAGTGGCGATCGCCGGACCTGCCGTGAGTTTTACCTTATTTGCCCTCCTCGGGGTCATCGCCGGACTTGTACCCGGGAGCTCACCCGTCGCCATCGTCGCCCGGGATTTATCCAGTATTAACCTCGTCTTGGCATTATTTAATCTGATTCCCGGACTCCCCCTCGATGGGGGGCAAATTTTAAAAGCGATCATCTGGAAAGTCAGTGGGAACCGCTTTAAAGCCGTGCATTGGGCAGCCCAGGCGGGAAAAATCCTCGGTTTTACCGCGATCGCCCTGGGACTATCCATTTTGTTACTCGCCAATAGCTTCGGGGGCATTTGGATTGCCTTAATTGGCTGGTTTGCCGTCCGCAACGCCAGCGCCTACGATCGCCTAGCCAGCTTACAACAGGCTCTACTCCAACTCCAAGCTCAGGACGCCATGACCCGTCACTTTCGGGTCGTCGATGCCAAAATGACCTTAAATGAATTTGCAGGGGAATACCTGCAAAATGAGCAGCGTTACGCCGCCTATTTTGCGGCCTCCGATGGTCGCTATCGAGGCATGATTTCCCTAGAAGATTTACGCTCAATCGAACGGAGTCAGTGGCAGACTCAAACCTTGTTAGAAATTGCACATCCGCTGACTGAGATTATTACCGTACAGGAAAATAGCAACCTGATCGAGGTAATTAATCGCATGGAAATCGACAATTTACCTTATATTACCGTGCTTTCCCCAGCCGGTGCCGTCTCCGGAATTATCGATCGCGGCGATATCGTCGCCACCGTCGGGAAAAAATTGAATCTGCCCATCCAGCGTGAACAAATTCAGCAAATTAAACAAGAGGGAAGTTATCCCCCAGGATTTGGGATTGCTGCGATCGCCAAAGCAACCGCCAACTCCTTTACCGACAAAGAGATACACCATCTCAAAAAGTGAGCCGATTCACTGTTCAACGTCATGACTTGCTCTGGTTATCCCTGTTGACTTACCCACGACGACTATAGCTTGGACTAGATCAGTCGTGGAATAAGACCTCACCCCAATGCCCCTCTCCCAGAACCTCCTCTGGGAGCCTCCGAGGGCATAAATCCGGCAAAGGCAGTGCAAAGCGAGGAAACCGGTTGTAATAACCGATTTCCTTCTCTCCTAATGGATTACCTGTGAGAAATTGCCGCTTCGGGTAGCGCACCTTGCATCCGTCCTAACCAATCGATTAGGGTTTCTAATTGATACTCGGCCCGCATAATTCCAATGCCGCGAACGGTGACTTTGCCGGGTCTGTAGACAAACTTTTCTTGCACTTTGGTGGGTAGGTTTTGGGCGAGTAAATTCCAGGCGGGTTCCTCCATTGGCGTTTCTAAGACGATGTTTTGGGTTCCCTCGGGTTTGATTCTTGAAAATCCTAATGGTTTGGCGATTTGTTTGAGTTTCATGACTTGCATGAGTTGATTGACGGGTTTGGGAATCGGTCCGTAGCGATCGCGCCAATCCGCTTCGATTTCTGCCAGTTCTTTCCCCGAGGTTGCCAAGGCCACTGAGCGATATGCACTCATTTTTTGGTCCAAATCCACAATGTAATCCCCGGGAATAAAAGCAGTTAAGGTGAGGTCAATTTGCGTCTCTTCTACAGTCGGAATTTCTTGTCCGCGAATCTCTCGAATGGCCTCTTCTAACATTTCCATATAGAGGTCAAACCCGATCGCATCCAGTTGACCCGACTGTTCGGCCCCTAATAGGTTACCCACGCCGCGTATCTCCATATCTCGGATGGCGAGTTGATATCCTGACCCTAATTGGGCGAACTCTTTAATCGCCCTTAATCGTTTCCGTGCTTCATCGGTTAATCGGCCACTTTTCGGATAAAATAACCAGGCATGAGCTTGAATTCCCGACCGTCCAACTCGCCCCCTTAATTGATACAATTGGGCCAATCCGAAGCGGTGAGCATCTTCAATTAAAATCGTATTGACCCGAGGAATATCTAACCCGGATTCAATAATCGTAGTACAGACTAAAATATCCGCTTCCCCTGAACTAAAAGCAATGGTAATTGCTTCTAATTCCGATGAGTTCATTTGACCGTGGGCGATCGCCACTCTTGCACTGGGGACCATCTGTTGCAATGCCGCCCCCACTTCCTCAATGCCTTCCACCCGAGGCACCACATAAAACGCCTGTCCCCCTCGATCCAACTCTTGGCGAATCGCCGATCGCGTGGTTTCTAGGTCATACGGGGCCAAATGAGTCTGAATCGGACGACGAGAGGGTGGGGGTGTAGCAATCAAACTCATCTCTCGCACACCGGACAAAGACATATACAAAGTGCGTGGAATTGGCGTTGCCGTTAAAGTCAGCACATCCACTTGGGTTTTCAATGCCTTGATTTTTTCCTTCTGATTCACCCCAAACCGTTGTTCTTCATCCACCACTAACAGTCCCAAATCTCGGAACTGAATCGATTTACTCAGAACCGAGTGAGTTCCCACAACTAAATCCAATTCCCCCGTAGCGAGGCGGTTTTGAATATCTTGGCGTTCGGCTTGACTACGGAACCGATTGAGCAATCCAATTTGAATCGGATAGGGAGCAAATCGTTCTTTAATCGTGTGATAATGTTGTTGGGTTAAAATAGTCGTCGGGGCCAACATTGCCACCTGTTTTCCGGCAGTAATCGCTTTAAAAATTGCCCGGATTGCCACTTCGGTTTTGCCAAATCCCACATCCCCACAGACTAAGCGATCCATCGGGCGCTCACTTTCCATATCCCGCTTCACATCGTGAGTCGCCTTCAACTGATCCGGTGTGGGTTGATAGGAAAATGAATCTTCTAACTCTTGCTGCCAGGGCATATCCGGTGGATAGGCAAACCCTTGTTGATCCGATCGCTTGGCATATAAATTCAACAAATCCACCGCCAGTTTCTTAACCGCTTTGCGGACTTTGTTGCGGGCCGTTTCCCAGGATTTGCTGGTGAGTTTATTCAGTTCTGGCCTTTTTCCCCCAGTCGTCCGGAAGCGGGAGAGGGATTCCAGTTGGTCAACAGGAACTCGCAGAATTCCATCGCTATATTTAACAACTAAATATTCCCGGTTTTGGAGTTTTTCCAGTTTGATAAATTGGCCGATGCCATGATGCCGATGGACGACAAAATCCCCCTGACGGAGTTTATTGGGGTCTACCTGTTTAGAAGCAGCGCGCCGACGTTTGCGGACATAGGTGGGGGTGGCGAGGGTATGTTGTCCATAAAATTCGCGATCGGTGATAATTGCTATTCTAAAGGCGGACAAAATAAACCCTTCCAGTTCGGCGATTCCACTATATTTCAGGGCAACGGGAATATGTTGGACTTGCAGTTTTTCGATCGCCCGATAGTCCCGAGGATTAGGAATAAATTGGGCGGGACAGTCATGTTCTTGCAACAGGGAAACTGATCGACTCGGTTGGGCGGAAATTAGAAAGACATTAAACCGGCGATCGCGTTCTTCTCTTAAGAGTTCAGCAAGTTTGGCGAACTGGTGAGGTAACACGGGCACCGGACGACTATCTAAATCAAAGCTAATATGAGGACCGTCTTTTTTACGGTGGATTACAAGTTCCGAGAGGGAAATGCGGTCAAAGGGTTCTACTGTGGCGAGGGAGTCGCTAAAGTTGCGGTGCACCCGAGAGATGGGAAGCGGTTTAGAGGGGAGGGTTCGGAAATGTTCTTCCACGGTATCCGCCCAGCGATCGCCATGTGCACTACAGCGATCGGGTTCATCGATCGCCACAATGGTATCCGGTGACAGATAATCCAGCAAGGAGGCCGGATGTTCAAAGGCCACCCCGAGAAACCGATGCAGGGACCGCAAGTCTGGAGATTCGTCCAATTCTAAATCATTGGGGATAGGGGTACCTGCGTTTTTGAATGCCTCCGGGAGATGGGCCTGAATTAGGGGACTCAAGGAGGTGGGAGTCAGGACCAGTTGCGCGATTTTATCCAGGGAACGCTGGGTGGAAGGGTCAAATTCCCGGATATTCTCCAGTTCGTCCCCAAACCAGTCTAGGCGGACGGGGAGTTCGGCAGAAACGGGAAAAATATCGACAATATCCCCCCGGCGACTCCATTGCCCTTCGGTTTCCACAAGGGCCACACGCTCATATCCCATGCGGGCGAGTTGTTCATCGAGGGTTTTGGAGTTCCACTCGTTTTTGGCGGTGAGGGTGAGGCAGTAGAGTTTAAACTGATTCACCGGGGGTAAATGGGGTTGTAAGGCCCGTTCTGTGGTGACAATGGCGAGATTGTTTTCTCCTCGGACTAAATCGGCGAGGACCTGCATTTGCCCCCAGGTGGTTTCTTCTTCCGGGTCAAAGAGTTCGTAGGGAGATGCTTCGGAGGTGGGGTAAAAATGCACTGTAGGCCACCCCATTGCTTCGAGTTGGGCTGCCCATCGCCCTGCTTCTTCCAGGGTGGCGGTGACGACTAATAAACTCTGGTCCCGTTTTTGGGCGATCGCCGAGGCGACCAATCCTTTTGGGAAGCGGGAGATGCCGTTGAGTTCGATGTGGTGATGCCGATCGAGTTTCGTGAGGAGTTCGGTCGCTAAGGGCGATCGCCCCAGGGTGCGGATGATGGAAGAACAGGCCATGACTTGTCACAAATGCGATAGCGTAGGTTGAAAAAAATCCCCGGATCTTTTCCTCTATTTATTTTAGAAGTCTGGGGACTAACTGTGCGATCGCCCCGGAGGGGGAAAGTGATCACAATTTTTAGGGTAGGGATGATTCTGCTATTGCCGAGAAATGTTAACTTAGCTAGAATCTGGCAGTGAATGCTGATGTCCACGGTGGCGATCGCACCCAATCACAAGGGCGATCGGCACATTCGCCGAAACCCGAGGCAAATTCCACACAACATGACTTCTTTTTCCCTGGAAATTCTGCTCATTTTACTCCTGATTCTCATCAACGGGATATTTGCCATGTCCGAAATTGCTCTGGTTTCGGCCAGGAAGGCACGACTGCAACAATGGGCTAATCAGGGAGACATTAAGGCCAGGGTAGCCTTAGAATTGGCAAATTCCCCCAATCGTTTCCTCTCGACGGTACAAATTGGGATCACGTTAGTGGGAATCTTAGCTGGGGCCTTTGGCGGGGCCACCATTGCCGAAAAAGTGATGGTTCAGTTAGATCGTCTTCCGGTGATAGTGCCTTATAAAGGGGCCGTTGCACTCTTGATTGTGGTGGTTACTATTACTTACCTCTCTCTGATTTTCGGGGAACTGGTCCCAAAACGCCTCGCTTTAAACAATCCTGAACGAATTGCCACCCAGATTGCGATTCCCATGCGATTGCTGGGCAAAATTGGAGCACCGGTGGTTCATTTGTTGAGTGCTTCTACGGATTTGGTGTTACGAATGTTGAGAACTCAACCCTCTAATGAACCTCAAATCATTGAAGAAGAAATTAAAATTTTACTTGAACAAGGCACGGAAGCCGGTACATTTGAGCAAGAAGAACAGGCGATGGTTGAGCGAGTGTTTCGCCTAGATGAACGGCGGGTGAGTTCATTAATGACCCCTCGACCGGATGTGATTTGGCTGAATTTAGATGACTCAATAGAAGAGAACCGGCATAAGATTATTAACAGTACCCACACCCGGTTTCCAGTCTGTCAAAATGTCCTGGATAATGTTTTGGGAGTGATTCAAATTAATGATTTATTAGCCCGTTCTCTGCTCTCTCAACCCATCGACCTCACCGCTGCTTTGCGTCAGCCTTTGTTCGTTCCTGAACATACAAAAGCCCTCAAAGTCTTAGAGTTATTCAAACAAACCGGCACTCATATTGCCTTAGCAGTCGATGAATATGGCGTCATTCAGGGGTTGGTCACGTTGAACGATATTTTAGAGGCGATCGTTGGGGATATGCCCTCAGTGAATCAACCGGAAGACTTGCAAATTGTCCAGCGCGAGGATGGGTCCTGGTTATTAGATGGAATGGTTTCTATTGAAAAGTTCCGGGAAGTTTTCAATTTAAAAGAATTGCCCGGAGAACAACAAGGAAACTATCACACCTTGGGAGGATTCGTCATTACCCATCTAGGCCGGATTCCAATGGCTGCGGAACATTTTGAATGGGCAGAATTTCGATTTGAAGTCATGGATATGGATGGGAATCGCGTTGATAAAATATTAGTCATGCCCGTCAGAAATAATCTCATAAATCCACCCCTAAACCTGAATTAAAAACTCAAAGATTTAGGGTTTTGAATGAGGGTGAAAAGATGAATATTACGATTCCGACTCTTCAATTAAATCTATTTTGTAAAATCTGAGGATTAGCTTTCATACTTAA
>NZ_JAFLQW010000397.1 GCF_017313335.1 Phormidium pseudopriestleyi FRX01
AATCGAAGATTGGATAGACCAACTGCCTAACCCCACAGAACAAGACTCTGCCCATTAACATGGGCGCGAAAGGGTTCGCTACATCCCACGCTTAAAAGACGTGGGTTTTGCTCCCCTCTCGAACTCTCCCGCTCTATAAGCTGTTCGCCATTTAATGAGGATGATGAGGCCCTAGTCAGGGTCGATCGCCAGCAACACAGAACCCTGGGGCTTCCCCTTCCGCAGAGAGCGGGAAGTTCCCCAAAACCTTAAAAATTTTAGGTCATTGACCCATAGCCGACCCTTTCCAGTTAAAATGACCTACTGCAACAAGTCTGGCCGGTAGACCGACGAGAGCAAGATTGCACTGCGATCGCCACCAAAATCGGACCCACCCAGACCCGTTGCCGCCCGAAACTCCCCGGTAAGAGGAGCCTGCTGTTGTTTGTTGCCACCTAAACGCTGACCATGCCCAAGGTTCTTGTCTCCGATCCCATAGACCAAGCTGGACTGGATATCCTCTCCCAAGTTGCTCAAGTTGACGTGAAAACAGGGCTATCAAACGAAGAATTAGTTCAGATTATCCCCGACTATGATGCCCTGATGATTCGTTCAGGGACCCGCGTCACCCCAGAAATTATCGAAGCCGGTAACCAACTTAAAATTATTGGTCGTGCCGGAGTCGGTGTGGATAACGTTGATGTTACCTCCGCCACCCGCAAAGGAATCGTGGTGGTGAACTCCCCGGAAGGAAACACCATTGCGGCTGCCGAACACGCCCTAGCGATGATGCTCTCCCTATCTCGCTACATTCCTGATGCCAACCACTCGGTTAAAAATGGCAAATGGGACCGCAAAAGCTATATCGGTGCAGAGGTCTACAAAAAGACCCTCGGCATTGTGGGACTCGGCAAAATTGGCTCCCATGTTGCGGCAGCCGCCAAAGCGATGGGGATGAAGTTACTCGCTTATGATCCATTTATTTCCACCGAACGGGCGGATCATCTCGGATGCCGGTTAGTCGATATGGATTTACTATTCCGAGAATCGGACTACATTACCCTGCATATTCCCAAAACCCCAGAAACGGCTAATCTGATTAATGCCGAAGCCCTAGCTAAGATGAAACCAACGGTGCGGATTATCAACTGCGCTAGAGGGGGCATTATTGATGAAGCGGCGTTAGCTGAAGCCTTGAGAGAGGGACGAATTGGAGGGGCCGCCCTGGATGTTTACGAGAATGAACCCTTAGAAGCAGATTCTCCCTTACGGAGTCTGGGGAAACAGGCGATTCTGACACCGCACTTAGGGGCCTCTACTGCGGAAGCCCAAATCAATGTGGCGATCGATGTTGCCGAACAAATTAGAGATGTCCTTCTGGGGTTACCGGCGCGATCGGCTGTGAATATCCCCGGTTTGTACCCCGATGCCTTGGAAAAACTCCGCCCTTATTTGCAACTGGCCGAAAACCTCGGCAATTTGGTCGGTCAGTTGGCTGGGGGTCGCGTTGAATTGCTGAATGTCCGTCTGCAAGGGGAGTTGGCGGATAATAACAGTCAACCGATTGTGGTGGCAGCCCTCAAAGGGTTGCTCTCCCAAGCGTTGCGGGAACGGGTGAATTATGTGAATGCCAGCATTGAAGCGAAAGAACGAGGCATTCGCATTATCGAAACTCGGGATGCTTCCATTCGTGACTATATGGGTTCTCTACACCTAGAGGCCAAGGGGTCGCTTGGGGACCACTCGGTGACGGGGGCGCTGTTAGGGGATGGGGAAATTCGGATTACGGATATCGATGAGTTTCCGATTAATGTTCCCCCGACCCATCATATGTTGTTTACTCGCCACCGGGATATGCCGGGAATTATTGGCAAAATTGGCTCTTTGTTGGGCAGTTTTAATGTCAATATTGCCAGTATGCAGGTGGGTCGCAAAATTGTGCGTGGGGATGCGGTGATGGTGTTGAGCCTGGATGACCCCCTGCCGGAAGGGATTTTAGCAGAAATTATGAAGGTTCCAGGTATTCGGGATGCCTATACGGTAATGTTATAGGAGGAAAAGTTTCCTGAAGGCAGAAGACGGGTTTTAGGTCCCGGGTGTCAGGGTTGGCGCGATCGCAGACTGGATCAAAGGTGTCCTTTAATCCGGTCTGCGAAATGGAACGGTGATTCGGTGGGGGGTATAACCGGCAAACCGTTGATGTCTGAAAGCGTTTGACTCTGACCCGGTGCGATCGCCGGCCAATCTGCTCTGATCAAAGTACAAGAAAGCAACCGCAAATCAGGACTCTGAACTCACGGGCTATGGCTAACAACTGGTGGGAAATACAAGTGCTCTGCGATCCGGCGTTAGAAGATTTGATCTTCTTACGAGTGGAAACTTTTGGCTGTCGCGGTACTGCCAGTGAGATGAAAGGCCATTCCTGTTTGATTTCAGCCTATCTCCCCCAGGAACGGGCGCATTTATTGGATTTGGCGGCGTTGTCTCTGCTGTTTCGTCAAGATGCCCTTTGCGTAAATCTGCCGATTCCCGCAGTCCAGTGGAATTTGATTGAGGAGGAGGATTGGTCGAGTAGTTGGAAGCAACACTGGCATCCAGAAGAAATCGGCGATCGCTTTGTGGTTAACCCCGCATGGCTGCCTATTCCTGAAACCGATCGCCTGGTGTTACAATTGGACCCCGGTGTAGCGTTTGGGACGGGAGCACATCCTACCACCCAACTCTGTCTGGAAGCCCTGGAAATGCGCCTCGGATATGAAGAAACTCACGCGACGATCGCAGATATTGGCTGTGGTTCGGGGATTTTATCCATTGGGGCAATTTTACTCGGTGCGAAGCAGCTTTATGCGGTGGATACCGACCCTCTGGCGGTCAAATCAACTCGGCGCAATCGGGATTTAAATAAGATTGATGAATCCCTGTTACAAGCTCAATTGGGCAGTGTTGAAATGATTTCCCAAATGAGTGAGGAACCTGTTGATGGATTTGTTTGTAATATCCTCGCTGAAGTGATTATTGATTTAATTCCCCAAATTGATGCTATTTCTAAACCCAGCACTTGGGGAATTATTAGCGGGGTTTTATTAGACCAAACCAAACCTGTGGCGGATACTCTGGAACAATATGGTTGGGTGGTTGCTACCCTCTGGCGACGCAAAGATTGGTGTTGTTTCACTATTCGCCGTAACTAACCTTTCTTGTAATCCTGGACTAGGGGACGAGCGTAAATATAGACATAGGCGATCGCAGATAATCCGGCGATCGTCACCATTAATCCTTTCCCAATAGAAGAAGCAACCCCGGGAAAACTCACTGCCGTTGCCACCCACACTGCCAGCACTTCTACCCCAGCGACAATTCTCCCATAATGCTGCGGATCCCAATAAGAAATCGGACTAATCAGACGATAATCACTGAAGGGAAAAAAGTGCCGGTGTGCGTCATCATGATGAACTGGCAAGTCTCCTAATGAATGGAACACCATACTCATGAAGAGCCATTTTCCCGTTTCCCAACCGCAATAATCAGCCCAAATTGCCACCAAAATTGCTACCGGAATCGAATGAAATAAAGCCACCCAATTTTGTAACCCCGGTTGCCAATAACTCTCACTCCAAATTTGACGTTCGGGCAGTTTTCTGATGAATTTAGCCCAACCATAAAACAAAAATATGGGGAAGTCCGGAAGAATTGCACCCACGGCGATCGCCAGATTCGCTTGGGGTAGGGAAAACTGACTGAACAATGCGAGATTGACGATCGCGTGACTGGGTGTATTCATCAGGCATGGCTTCAGGATATCGGTACTCTCGGTTAGGATATCCCATCAGGACCTCCATTTGCTACCCCCTCGCTATATCAGTGTGACAAACCGCAAGTACAACCGATTGAGAGTTGCGCCAACTTCCCATTATCCAGATTCCCTTACAGCAGGGATTCAAGTTTGGGAATTAGGTGCTCGGCGCTGAGAAATCCCTCAAATCGCTGGA
>NZ_JAFLQW010000429.1 GCF_017313335.1 Phormidium pseudopriestleyi FRX01
GACTTACTGTGCCGGAATTTCACCGAAGACTAGAATACAATAATCACGCAGATGATTATTCTTACTCGCTTTTACTATTTTAACACGGTCGGCTCATATCCCCACGGATAAATCCGGGGGCTTTACGCCGATTCTCGGTAAGAACGGATAGGCGAAAAAAGATGCAGTCTAACCCTGGGTTGTCATCAAGGGACAGCAACGGGGGCGATCGCGCCGACCCCTTCTGCGGATCGTTTCCATCTAAAAATTGTTTACCCCTAAATTTATAGAGAACTCGATGATTAAAAACTGGCAGATTTAACCCGAAAAAAATCTAAAACCTAAACTCTAAACTCTACAATTCCCCATCCATCATCTACTTTGAAAAGCAATGCCCAACCCAAATAATCAATCCAATTCCATCAATGAGTTCGGTTTCCTTGGTCAACCCTGGTTAGTCGAAGAACGAGACGCCTGTGGTGTCGGCTATATCGCCGATCGCCAAAACATTCCCAGTCGGTCCATCATTTCAATGGCAATGAAAGCCCTAACCTGCCTCGAACATCGCGGCGGCTGTTCCGCAGACAGGGATTCAGGAGATGGGGCCGGAGTCATGACCGCCATTCCTTGGCAACTCTTCCAGCCTTGGTTACAGGAGCATAACCCGAACTCCCTGCCTCTTGAATCCATTGGGGTCGGGATGGTCTTTTTCTCAATGGACCCAGTGTTGCAACTCTCGGCGCGTCAAATTGTCGAAGAAACCATCAAAACTCATGACTTGCAACTGTTGGGATGGCGCAAGGTTCCCGTGCGTCCGGAAGTCCTGGGGGTGCAAGCGCGGGAAAATCAACCTCATATTGAGCAAGTATTTGTCCATTCCCCAGACAAAACCGGGGATGAATTGGAACGCCTTATGTATCTGACCCGCCGTGTAATCGGTTCCGCCCTGAAAGTCGATGCAGCGGGTCCCAACCATCAAAACCCGATTATTTGGGGACAAGATTTCTATATTTGTTCCTTCTCCAATCGCACCATTGTCTACAAAGGTATGGTCCGTTCGGCGGTCCTGAGCGATTTTTACCTGGATCTACTGGATGAGTCCTATACCAGTGCATTCGCCGTTTATCATCGCCGGTTTAGCACCAACACCCTCCCCCGATGGCCCTTGGCTCAACCGATGCGGTTGTTGGGACACAATGGGGAAATTAACACCCTCTTGGGCAATATCAACTGGATGATGGCGCGGCAGGTGGATTTACGATCGCCGCTGTGGGGGGAAAAAATTGAACAACTCAAACCTTTGGTCAATCCCAACAACAGCGACTCCGCCAACCTCGATAACGTCATGGAACTGCTCGTCCGGTCCGGTTCTGACGCCAGCGAAGCCCTGATGATTATGGTCCCGGAAGCCTATCAAAACCAACCCGCCCTCAAAAATCGTCAGTCTATAGTCGATTTCTATGAATACTACAGCGGCATCCAAGAACCTTGGGATGGTCCGGCCCTGATTGCCTATAGCGATGGTCGTGCCGTCGGGGCCACCCTCGATCGCAACGGCTTACGCCCCGCCCGCTATGCGATAACTAAGGGTGGCTTGGTGATGGTCGCTTCGGAAGCTGGTGTCGTCGATATCCCCTCCGCCGACATCATCGAAAAAGGTCGCCTGGGTCCCGGTCAAACCCTCGTCGTAGACCTCACCACTCACGAAATCCTCAAAAACTGGGAGGTCAAGGAACGGATTGCTCAAAAGCATCCCTACGGCGAATGGTTAGGGCAGCATCGTCAACATCTCCAACGCCAAACCTCCCTTCTGGCTACTCAACTCACCCCCGAACAACTGCTGTCCGCCCAAACTGCCTTCGGTTACACCAGCGAAGATGTGGAAATGATTATCGAAGAAATGGCAGCAATGGGCAAAGAACCCACCTTCTGCATGGGCGATGATATCCCCCTGGCGGTTCTGTCCCAAAAACCTCGTCTGCTTTACGACTATTTCAAACAACGGTTTGCTCAAGTCACTAATCCCCCCATCGACCCCCTGCGGGAAAGTCTGGTGATGTCCCTGCGGATGCACTTGGGAGTTCGGGGCAATCTCCTAGAAGTCAAACCGGAGTTTGCTGGACAGCTAGAAATTGACTCCCCGGTTCTGAATGAAGCGGATTTACGCGAGATTGAATCTCGGTCTGATTTGCTAACTCTGTCTACCCTATTTCCCGTCACTAATCAGCCCTCGGAATTGGCCGACTCGGTGCAAAACCTCTGCAATCAAGCGGAGTCAGCGGTGCGAAATGGTGCAACCTTGGTGATTTTGAGTGATGCACCGGGACCGAATACAAAAGACACCTATATTCCCCCACTGGTGGCAGTTGGGGCGGTTCACCATGCCTTGATTCGGGCGGGATTGCGCTCTCATGCTTCTTTGATTGTGAATACGGCGCAATGTTGGAGTACCCATCATTTTGCTTGTTTGATTGGCTATGGCGCTTCGGCTGTTTGTCCCTATTTGGCGTTGGAATCAGTGCGCCATTGGCATAAGGATGGCAAGACTCAGAAATTGATGGAACGGGGTAAGTTGCCTCAAGTGACTGTTGAGCAGTCTCAGGAAAATTATCGTCATGCGATCGAGGCGGGACTGTTGAAGATTCTCTCCAAGATGGGGATTTCTCTGCTGTCGAGTTATCACGGGGCTCAGATTTTTGAGGCGATCGGGATTGGTCGGGAATTGCTGGATTTGGCTTTTGTGGGAACTGCTTCTCAAATTGGCGGATTGAGCGTTGCGGAGTTGGGGTCAGAATTGGGGGCATTTCATGAGAAGGCGTTCCCCCAACCGGCGGGCAAGAAGTTGCAGAATGAAGGGTTTGTGCAATATCGCCCTGGTGGTGAATATCACATGAATTCCCCGGAAATGTCGAAAGCGCTGCATAAGGCCGTGGCGGATACGAAGGGTTCGGGGGTAGGGTATGAGCATTATCAAGTTTATAAGCAGTATTTAGCGGAACGTCCGCCGACGGCGTTGCGGGATTTGTTGGATTTTAAGAGCGATCGCCCTTCGGTTTCGATTGATGAGGTGGAACCTGTGGCGGAAGTTCTCAAACGGTTCTGCACTGGGGGAATGTCTTTGGGGGCTTTGTCTCGGGAGGCCCATGAGGTATTGGCAGTCGCCATGAACCGGATTGGCGGTAAGTCTAATTCTGGGGAAGGGGGGGAAGATTCTGTGCGGTTTGGGGTTTTGGATGATGTGGATATTGAAGGTCACTCGCCATCTTTACCCCATCTCAACGGATTGAAAAATGGGGATACTGCTTCGTCGGCTATCAAACAGGTGGCGTCAGGCCGCTTTGGGGTGACTCCGGAGTACCTGATGAATGCCAAGCAAATCGAAATTAAAATGGCACAAGGGGCGAAACCTGGTGAAGGGGGACAATTGCCCGGGAAGAAGGTTAGTCCTTATATTGCGATGTTGCGGAAGTCTAAGGCGGGGGTTCCGCTGATTTCGCCGCCACCGCATCACGATATTTACAGTATTGAGGATTTGGCTCAGTTAATTTTTGATTTGCACCAGGTTAATCCGAAGGCGGCGGTTTCGGTGAAGTTGGTGTCGTCGATTGGGATTGGCACGATCGCCGCTGGGGTGGCTAAGGCGAATGCGGATGTTATCCAGATTTCTGGACATGATGGCGGGACTGGGGCTTCTCCTTTGAGTTCGATTAAACACGCCGGGAGTCCCTGGGAGTTGGGTTTGGCGGAGGTGCAGCGGGTGTTGATGAGCAATGGACTGCGCGATCGGGTCGTCCTCCGTACCGATGGCGGCTTGAAAAGTGGCTGGGATGTCCTGATTGCTGCCTTGATGGGGGCCGAAGAGTTTGGCTTTGGCAGTATCGCCATGATTGCCGAAGGTTGCATCATGGCCCGGATTTGCCATACCAACAATTGTCCTGTGGGAGTCGCCACCCAGCAAGAGAAGTTACGGGCGCGGTTTACCGGGGTCCCGGAACACGTGGTCAATTTCTTCTATTTCATTGGGGAAGAAGTGCGGCAGTTGTTGGCGATGTTGGGATATCGGTCTTTGCAAGAAGTGATTGGCCGAGGAGATTTGCTGACTGTGCGGGAATCAGTGGAATTGAGGAAGACTCAGGGGCTGTGTTTGGATGTGATTACTAAGCTGTTGCCGGATACGCGAGGCGATCGCAGTTGGTTAAGTCATGGTCCAGTGCATGGCAATGGGCCGGTGTTGGAGGATGAGTTGTTGGCCTCTGGGGAGATTGCGGGGGCGATCGCGTCTCAATCGGAGGTCTCGAAAACTCTCCCGATTGTCAATACGGACCGTTCTGTTGGGGCGCGTCTGGCTGGGGAAATTGCCTCTCGCTATGGCAATAATGGCTTTGGTGGTCAGATTAATTTGACTTTCCAAGGCTCGGCGGGACAGAGTTTTGGGGCATTTAATGTGGACGGAGTGACTCTGCGCTTGGAAGGGGAGGCCAATGATTATGTCGGCAAAGGCATGACGGGCGGAACTTTGGTGGTGGTGCCACCAGGGGGAGCGACTTATAATCCGGCTGAGAATGCGATCGTTGGGAATACCTGCCTCTACGGTGCCACCGGGGGATACCTCTTTGCCCGAGGCCAAGCGGGACAACGCTTTGCTGTGCGAAATTCCTTGGGTAAGGCGGTGATTGAAGGGGCCGGGGACCATGCTTGTGAATATATGACCGGGGGCGTTATCGTCGTCCTGGGGAAAACGGGCCGAAACGTAGGGGCCGGGATGACGGGTGGTTTGGCGTATTTCCTCGATGAAGAGGGGGATTTTGAGGGGTTGGTGAATGATGAGATTGTCCATATCCAACGGGTGACGACTTTTGCTGGGGAGGCGCAATTGAAGGGGATGATTCATAAGCACGAAGAATATACGGGCAGTGATAAGGCGTCTCGGATTCTGGAGAATTGGGCGGAGTATTTACCGATGTTTTGGCAGGTGGTTCCGCCCTCGGAAGCGGGTAGTTCTGAAGTAGTGGCGGAAATCTGCGGTTGAAAAGGTGTCAGTGAAGGTATAGCTGAATTAACAACAGAGGGAACCCCCACCTTTTCCCTCTGTTCGTAGAAACGACAGCAAGTCGTTACTTAAGTTCGTAGTAACGACTTGCTGTCGTTTCTTCCCCCATTTCCAAAGGTAGGTTTTGATTCAACCCCGACGAAGCCAAACCCCCTCCGGTCCCCTCCCCTTGCCAAGGTCCGGGTTAGGGTGGGGTCCCCCTCCGGTCCCCTCCCCTTAGCAATGGGAGGGTTAGGGTGGGGTCCCCCTCCGGTCCCCTCCCCTTAGCAAGGTCCGGGTTAGGGTGGGGTCCCCCTCCGGTCCCCTCCCCTTAGCAAGGTCCGGGTTAGGGTGGGGTCCCCCTCCGGTCCCCTCCCCTTGGCAA
>NZ_JAFLQW010000604.1 GCF_017313335.1 Phormidium pseudopriestleyi FRX01
CCGGTCCCCTCCCCTTAGCAAGGGGAGGGTTAGGGTGGGGTCCCCCTCCGGTCCCCCAAGGGTAGGGTCCCTCTCTCCGGTCCCCTCCCCTTGGCAAGGGGAGGGTTAGGGTGGGGTTCCCCTCCGGTCCCCCAAGGGTAGGGTCCCTCTCTCCGGTCCCCTCCCCTTAGCAAGGGGAGGGTTAGGGTGGGGTCCCCCTCCGGTCCCCCAAGGGTAGGGTCCCTCTCTCCGGTCCCCTCCCCTTAGCAAGGGGAGGGTTAGGGTGGGGTTCCCCTCCGGTCCCCCAAGGGTAGGGTCCCTCTCTCCGGTCCCCTCCCCTTGGCAAGGGGAGGGTTAGGGTGGGGTCCCTCCCGCAATCGGCAAATCATCTGACCGATCGCCTCAATCACACCATCCAACTCCTTATACACTTCCTGATTCGTAAATCTTAAAAAACAAACCCCTGTAGCTTCTAAAAAAGTCTGTCTTTCAATGTCATAAATTCTCGCCTCGTCCCCAAAATGACTCTCTCCATCAATTTCGATCGCTAACTTCAGTTCAGGCGCATAAAAATCAACTACAAATATACTAATGCTATACTGCCGCAGAAATTTGCAGTCCTCAATCTGACGATCGCGCAATCTATGCCAGACCAACTTTTCAGCAGGGGGCATATTATGACGCAGCGATCGCCGTTTTTCCTTTTCTGAGGTTTTGTTGTAGAGTTCGGTCATGAATCCACCGCCAATCACTCGACTTTCTCGGTTATAATACCTGACAACAATTCCCCTGTTTATTCCACTCTTGCTTTGGGAAGGGGAGGGGGAGGGGAGGGGATAGGGAATAGATGGATTAGGTTGGCATAATGTCATCTAAGGTGAGGTTTAAATGGGGCAGCAGGGGAGAATTTATGGAGTCTCCTAAACGATAGCGTTGCTGATGGTATGTACCCTCTACTAATTGGCAGATTGTTAGGGTGGGTTGTTTCGGTTTTCCGATAAATTGGATACCCCCTAATCCTCGAAAGTCTACAATCCAATATTCGGGAATATTTAATAGGGCATATTCTTCTACTTTTCGGGCATAATCATCTTGCCAATTGGTACTCACGACTTCTACGACTAGCTGGATGGTATTGCCATTACATATAATGGGTTCTTTCTGCCACAGTGGTTCTTGATTGAGTTGGGTTTTATCCAAAACTATGACATCAGGACGTAAGACGGTAGCTTCGGCATTCAGGGGTTTGATTAGGCAGTTTTTGGGAATTAACCAGTTGAGGCGATCGCGAATGATTTCTACATAAATTCTTCCGGCAATATTTCCGGATACCTCTTCGTGAGGACCCGTCGGTTCCATGTCTCTGAGTTCTCCATCAATCAGTTCATAGCGGGTATTTTCCCCATACAGGGCAATAAATTCCTCAAATTTAAGGAGTTTGGGTGGGGTGTAAGTCATATAGAGGTTCCCACAGTTATTCGCGATCGCACTCCTGACAAATCCCGGGATTTGTCAGGATGTTTATCAATTTTAACATCCGGTTGTCGCAAATTGCGCTAGATTAATAAAAAGCAATCAATTATTTTTTGTACCAGGATTCAGGAGGAATTTGATGTTGCAATCTATCTTTGAAACTTGTCATCCCCGTGAGGAAATTTTATCCGGTGAATTGGCGTTAGATTTATTCGCGGCGAAACTGCGATTGGTGGTGGAAGGGAAAGCGCCTCATGTTTATCAAGATGCTAATACTTTTTTTTCTAATACGTTTCCCACGGATGGGATAAAGACGCTGATTCGGGAAACCTTTAGTCGGTTAACTCAGCAAGGGGTCGGTTCTCCGGCGATTCGGTTGGAGACGAGTTTTGGTGGGGGGAAAACTCACGATTTGATTGCGTTGTGGCATATCTGCAAGGAAGGACGACGGATTCAGGGTCTCGATCGCTTTGCAGATTTGAGTTTGATTCCCAGTCGTTCGATTCAAGTGGCAGCGGTGGATGGACGTGATTTGGACCCGGAACAAGGGATTTATCATAAGGATACCGGGGTGACGACTTACACGTTATGGGGTGAGATTGCTTATCAAATTGGGGGGATTTCGGGATATGAATTGTTGCGGGGGAGTGATACCAGTGGCAGCAGTCCCGGGACTTCGGTTTTGGAACGGTTGTTAGGAGGAGAACCCACTGTCATTGCGTTAGATGAAATGGCGCGATATTTGCGATCGGCAAAAGCTAAAGTTCTGGGTAAAACCGATTTGGCGGGACAGGTGGTGGCTTTTTTATTTTCGTTGATGGATTTAGCTGCTTCTTGTAATCATTTGGTGTTGATTTATTCCCTCGCTTCGACTGCGGATACATTTGGTGAGGAAACGAGGGATTTACAGGAGGCGATGAGCGCTTCGGCAAGGCAAGAAAGGGTGTTGAGTCCCTCTACAGATATTGAGATTTATAATATTGTCAAACAGCGAATGTTTGCGATGGTGAGTGAGGATGCGGCGGAAAAAGCGGCAGGGGAATATTTAAGTGCTTATCGCGCGAGTCGGTTGGATTTGCCGGAAGGGTGCAAGGATGCGAGTTATTCCCAGGCGATCGCCCAAAGTTATCCCTTTCATCCGGAATTGTTTAATCTGCTGACTAAAAAAATTGCTTCGATTCCCGAGTTTCAAACCACCCGGGGGGCGTTGCGGTTATTTGCCCAAGTTTTGCGCTATTTATGGCGAGATACTCAGAGTTGGATTCCGATGATTCATACTCATCATATTCCGGTTGGTTTAGATTCAGAGATTACTGATGATTTGACTTCGCGCTTGCAACGTCCCCAAATGCGCCCTCCCATTGGCGCGGATATTTACAATGCCGATGGCAGACGCGCTTATGCTCAAGTGCAGGATGAAGAATGGCAAGCAGCAGGAAAACCTCCCTTTTCTACTTGGGTGACGCGGACGATTTTTTTGCATTCTTTGACTCAAGGGATTTCGTCGGGAATTCGTAAGTCTGAGTTGAATTTATCCTTGCTGACTCCGAGTATTGAAAGTGGGTTTATCGATCGCGTTTTAGAGCGAATTTTGGCAGTGGCGTGGTATCTGGATTTTGACCCGATCGCCAAGTTAGCCCGATTTAAGGAAGAACCTTCCATTAATAAAATTATTACGGAAGAAAAAGAGCAAGTTGGACTCACTGAAGCAAAGGCAGATTTGCGCGAACGTCGCGATAGCATTTTTGCTAAAAAACTATTTGACTGTGTGAAGGACCCTGATAGTCCTTCGGATGTGGATGATAAACCCGATGATGTGGTGTTATGTTTGATTGATTTTGCTGAGGGAACTGTTACCGCTTCTACGGATGAAGCGCCGCCTTTAGTGCATCGAATTTTTGA
>NZ_JAFLQW010000216.1 GCF_017313335.1 Phormidium pseudopriestleyi FRX01
CAATTTCCCTTGGAAATTTGGCAGAAAAAGCAAGAAAAAATCGAAAAATTTTTTGGTCCAGGCATCTCGGTTCAATTAAAGAATACTGGGGAAAATTGCCTTGATTTAGCTCTAATTGCTCAGATTTGAGTCTTTAAATCAAAAAGATTAAATCCAGCAGGCAGACGGGGTAAATTCCCCCGTCTCTTGCCTCTAAAAATAGCAATTAAACCCGGATAAAATTCGTCTAAATTGGATTAGATAATTTACTTTTCGAGGCGGACTACATACCATTGGAAATATTCTCCCGGACCTAAATCAAATTCACAGCTAGTTTCCAAAAGATATTGAGCTTGAGCCTCAATTGTGGGAAACTTTTGCAAATCCCGAGGCAAATTATCTTGGCGATCGCCTAAAATTGCTTTGAGCCTAAAGAGCAATTCCTCAGCGGTCAGTAATTGTTCCGGTTGATTGACTTCTAGGACGACAAAATGAGTTTCGTCTTGATACATTAAGGAGTTAGGCATCGTTCTGATTCGGATGATGGGTTTGGATAATGTTGACTGATTCGGGGTCAGGATATAACGTCAGTGTTGCGCCAAGGGGCAGGATATGTTAGTCCCTCAAGGGAAAGTCTCAAAAGCCTTTTCGTTAGCGGACTAACGCACCATTCTAATGCCCTATTCTCATGCACCATTCCCGAACGGGATGGCGATCGCCACTACAGACGAGGGACCGCCAATAGCCTGCTCGTTTCCCTCAGAGGGACGAATCCCCAGGGGATCTATAGCAATCCTAAATGATTTATGACATATATAGCTCCCCTCTCCCCCTTTGGGCCGCCGACGAGAAAGGGGTGAGGGGATTCCACAACGGATTTAGGATCTGCTATATACCCCGTGCAATATTAAGCTTTAACAAAGAATTCCCCCCGGCTGGCTTAAAATTCCTATAATTTGGCTAAACTTATAAAACAATTATATCAGGGTTCTATCTGACATTCTTCCATTTTAACCCAAACAATGGAGAAGACCGCTCACCGGATTTTACCCGTTGCTCCCTATTCTAAAAAGATAAAAACAGATCAGCCCAAGCGAAAACGGTTCAATCAATAGAAAGTCAAAGACAAGGGAACGAGAGACAGAAACAAAGCGCTCGACAATATCCAAGGGGGATAAATGCAGAACCAAATTTTAGGATTGTTCACAAACTCACCGATCGCCAGTCTGCCGAGAGAGAGCCCAACCTCATTCATCCCTCATGAGCATAGTTACTCATGGAAACCCGAATTAATAGCACTCCATGCTAGTTCCGATGCCATCATCGCCCTCTCCTCCCTCGCCATCCCCATAACCCTGCTATATCTCATCCGCCAACGAAAAAACCTACCCCTTACTTGGATACTTGTCCTAATTGGCACATTTATTATCTCCTGTGGCACCACCCATCTAATCGAAATCTGGACCCTGTGGCATCCCGACAATTGGCTATCCGGTGGAATCAAAGCCATCGCCGCCAGTCTCTCCCTCGCCACCGCCATCCTACTCATCCCCCTAACCGCCAAAACCTTAGCATCGCCCTCCCCAGAGCAATCAAAACAAACCAACCAGCAACCTCCGCCAGAAATTGGACAACCAAAGCAAATAGAAACAACCTGGCCCGAAAACAAACTAGAACTAGAAAACCCCATTGCCCAACCAACCCAACAAACGCAAACCGCCAACAAAAAAATCCCAAAAGAAATCAACCAACCCAAACAAACAATTAAAACACTCGCCGGATACCGTACATCCCACCTACAAACCCTAATTCAACAAGCCCCAGCAATACTCTATGCCACCGATCGCCAGGGCAACATCACCCTATTAGAAGGAAAATCCCTACCCTCATTAGGCTTAAAACCAGAAACCGCCATCGGTACATCCATCTTCCAGTGGTATGCCGATCACCCGAAAATCCTCAACCAAATCCATCAGGTACTTCACGGCAAAGAACAAAACTGGACCAGCAATTGGAATCAATTCATTTACCAACATAAATTGGCCCCAATCTGGGACAAAAGCAACAACATCACAGGGATAATCGGCGTCGCCACCGACCAAACCGAACAAGTGCGATCGCAACAAATCCTTCATCAAAATGAAAAACTCCACAGCACCCACACCGTACCCTTGCCAACCGAAACCACTCAAATCGACACCGTAATAGTCGTAGCACAGGATATCACCGATCGCAAAAACGCCGAACAAGAACGCGATCGCTTCTTCACCCTCTCCCTCGATATGCTCTGCATCGCCGGATTCGATGGATACTTCAAACTCCTCAACCCCACCTGGGGAAAAATCCTCGGTTACACCGACACCGAACTATTCTCCCAACCCTTCATCGAACTCGTCCATCCAGACGATCGCGCCGCCACCCTAACCCAAACCGAAAAATTGAGCAACTTGAACGTTCTTGCCACTGGCTTTGAGAACCGCTATCGCTGCAAAGATGGCTCCTATCGTTGGGTCCGCTGGAACGTCACCCCCCTTCGCGAACAAAAACTACTCTACTGTGTCGCCCATGACATCACCGATCGCAAACAAGCCGAAAAAGCCCAGGACGAAAACGCCGCCCAACTCCGAACCATCTTTGAAAGCGCAGCCATTGGCATCGTCCTGGGAACCTTAGACAAAGGCCAAATTCTCAAAAGTAATCCCGCCTTTGAGAAAATGCTCGGCTACACCCAAGCCGAACTCTCCACCCTAAACTTTTCCGACTTCACCCACATAGAAGACCTACAAAAAGAACTCCCCCTATTTCAGGCACTCCTAGAAGGAGAGCGCCCCAGCTACGAAATCCAGAAACGCTATATCCGCAAAGACGGGTCAAAAATCTGGGTTGACCTAACCGTTTCCATCATTCAAAATGCCAAAGGCAACAACAAAATTGCCCTAGGAATGGTTCAGGATATTACAGAACGCTTTCAAGCAGCAGAAGCCCTCCGCCAAAGCCAAGAAAAATATCGTTCCGTAGTCGATAACATCAAAGAAGTAATCTTCCAAACCGATGCCACCGGCTCCTTCACCTTTCTCAATCCAGCTTGGACAGAAATTACCGGATTTGAAATAGACCAAACCCTTGGCACCCCCTGGTTAAATTACATCCAAGAAAACGACATCCCCCTATTTTCCCAATACCTAGAAACACTCATTGCAGGAGAACAACAAAACCCTCAAACTGAAATGCGATACCGAACCCAAACCGGGGACCACCGTTGGATAGAAGTATTTGCCCGAAGAAATCAGAATCAAGCCCACGAAATCACCGGAATCAGTGGCACCCTCAATGACATTACCGATCGCAAACAAGCCGAGTCCGAAAAAACTCAACTCATTGCCACCCTGCAAGAAAGCGAATCAGCCATCCGACTGCTCTATTCCGTCACCGCCGATCGCACCCTGGACTTTGATACCCGACTCTCCCGAATATTAGAAATGGGATGTCAGCGCTTTGGCTTAGATATTGGCATGGTAGGCCGTTTAGACAGCCCCAGAGAAAGTCGAGACGGCAGCGCAACCGGTTCCACCATTGAAGCGATCGCCCTGCAACTCCCCAGCAACGCCTTAATTCCATTGACCAAAGGAGACGCCTTTAAATTAGACCTCACCTATTGCTCCCTTGCCATCCACTCAAAAGAGCCAATCACCATCGCCTCAGCCCGAGAATCCCAATGGCGAGAGCATCCCGCCTATAAAATTCGGGGATTAGAAGCCTATCTAGGAATCCGACTACTTATCGGAGGTGAAGTTTACGGTTGTCTGAGCTTTTCCTCACCCCAACCCAAAACACACCCCTTTAAATCCGTTGACCAAGAATTGTTAAAACTAATGGCCCAATGGATCTGCCGTGAAATCGAGCGGAATCAGGCTCAAATCGCCCTAGAACAACAACTAAATCGCAGTCTACTCCTGAGCCAAATTAGCCAGGAAATTCGCCAAAGTTTAGATACTCAAAAGATTTTTCAGACCACGGCTACCCAAATTGGTCAGGCATTTAAAGTCAATCGCTGTTTGATTCATAGCTATATTGACGGCAACCCACCGAGAATTCCCTTAGTGGCGGAGTATTTAGAGCCCGGATTTAAAACCATGATTAACCTGGAAATGCCAGTAATCGGGAATACTCATGTAGAACAACTCGTCACAAGCGATCGCGCCTTAGTCTCCCCGGATGTGTATAAAGACCCCCTGCTCAAAGGAGCCCAGGAAATCTGTCAGCAAACCGGTATCAAATCTATGTTAGCTGTGCGGACTTCCTATCAAGGAATACCCAACGGGATAATTGGGATACATCAGTGCGATCGCTACCGACACTGGACTCGCGAAGACATAGAACTGTGTCAAGCCGTCGCCGAACAAGTAGGAATTGCCCTAGCTCAAGCCCAACTCCTCCAACAAGAAACCCTCGCCCGTCAAGAAATAGCCAGCCAAAGCCAAGCCGCCAAACAAGCCCAAAAAGCAGCAGAAGCCGCCAACTGCGCCAAAAGTGAATTTCTCGCCACTATGAGCCACGAAATCCGCACCCCCATGAATGCTGTAATCGGGATGACGGGATTGCTATTGGATACCCCTTTAGATGCTTTGCAGCGCGATTTTGTAGAAACGATTCGCACCAGTGGCGATGGCTTGCTCACGATTATTAACGACATCCTCGACTTCTCGAAGATTGAGTCTGGGAAAATGGATCTGGAGGAACATCCGTTTAATCTGCGCACTTGCATAGAGGAATGTCTGGATTTAGTGGCATCTAAAGCGGCAGAAAAACAGTTAGAACTCGCCTATTTATTCGGTCCCCAAACTCCTGAAGGAATCATCGGCGATGCCACCCGCCTGCGCCAAATTTTGGTGAATCTACTCAGTAATGCGGTTAAGTTTACCCAGGAAGGGGAGACGATTGTTTCGGTGAATGCGACGTTAGTGCAGGATGCTCGGTTGGGGAACGCGATAGAAGCAGGAGCTCGCTGTGGGGGAATGTTTCAACTTCACTTCTGCGTGAAGGATACGGGAGTGGGGATTCCGCCCGATCGCATGAACCGCCTGTTTAAATCGTTTTCTCAGGTGGATTCTTCAACTACTCGCAAATATGGGGGGACTGGTTTGGGATTAGCGATCGCCAAGCGCCTGAGCGAACTGATGGGCGGTACGATGTGGGTGGAAAGTGAAATGGGGTGCGGTTCGATGTTCCATTTTACAATTCAGGCTGCTGCAACTTCGGAATTTGTCTCAGTGAGTCCAGAGGATGAAGTGCCTCAACTCACGGGGAAACATTTACTGATAGTGGATGATAATGCTACCAATCGTCTGATACTCACCCGCCAAGCCCAATCTTGGGGAATGCGAACGACAGCGGCGGCTTCTGGGCCGGAAGCGTTGGCTGGGTTGGAGGATTCGGACTCTCGTTTTGATTTGGCTATTTTGGATATGCAGATGCCGGTGATGGATGGGTTGGCCCTAGCGAGGGCGATTCGTCAACTCCCCAATGGCAGTCGCCTACCTTTGGTGATGTTGACTTCTCTGGGTTGGCAACCAGTGTCTCAGGAAGCGGCAGGGGTTGATTTTGCGGCGTTTTTGAGTAAGCCGATTAAGCAGTCTCAATTGTTTGATATTTTAGTTGGGATTTTTCTGCACGCATCGAATAAGGAGGATTTAAGGGGCCGTCGGGTTGCTTCTTTCCCCCCTGTGTCAACTCTTCCAAGGAGCAGTCGGCCCTTGAGGATTTTGTTAGCGGAAGATAATGTAGTGAACCAAAAGGTAGCGTTGCGGATATTGGAACGGATGGGATATCGTGCGGATGTTGCGGGGAACGGATTGGAGGCGATCGCGGCGTTGAATCGTCAAAGCTATGATGTGATTCTGATGGATGTGCAAATGCCGGAGATGGATGGTTTGGAGGCGACTCGTCGCATCTGTGAGGAGTGGAGTGAACGCCGGGATGTTTCGGTGATGGGGCGGCCTTGGATTATTGCGATGACTGCTAATGCGATGCAAGGCGATCGGGAAATCTGTTTGCGATCGGGAATGGATGATTACATTAGTAAACCCATTCGTGTGGAAGCTCTTGCTGAAGCACTGGCTGGATGTCATTTTTATTCAGAATCCTTCCCTCCGGCACCGACATCAGATAGATCCTCCCCACCGGAATCTGCCTGGGGCGTCTCTGACCCCGAAATCTCGGATCCATCTACAGCCACCGACATCCCCAGTCCCGAATCTCTTCTCAATCCAGGAAGCACTCCTCTCGATTCTGAAGCTCCAGTTAAGATTCAATTGTTCAATTCGTCGCTTTCTTCTTTATCTCCTATGTCTAATTCTTCATTGTCCGACTCAATTCCTGAACTTCCTATCGATACCAAAGCGTTGCAAAATTTGCGAGAAATGGTGGGTGAAGATGAGCCATTCGCGTTTATTGAAGTGGTTGAGAGTTATCTAAGTGATTTACCGAATCTGTTAGAAACTTTGGAGGTTTCTGTGCAGGAACAAGATGCTGCAACTCTGCATAGAGCGGCTCACACGCTAAAATCAACCAGTGCTACTCTTGGTGCGAAACCTTTGGCTCGACTGAGTAAGCAGTTAGAAAAGCTCGGACGAACTAGCACGGAGGAGGGAATCCTTTTGCCCCCAGAGGCATTGGTACTGGTGCGATCGATTTATTTGGAGTACGAACGCCTCAAGCCAGCTTTACAAGATGAGTTGCAGCGATGAAAAACCGGGGTTGAGGAACAAGGAACCTCGTAACCGTCCTATCTTAGGACTGACGCCAGTCCAGGTTCAAAACTCTAAATGTAGCCTTGCTCCGTAAGTCCTATATCTATTGAAGGCGATACCGAGGTCCTAGGCTAAAGGTAGGGGAAACCATTAGCATAACAATAGATGCCGATATGGGTGATCGAATTTCTGGCGGGTAGAACGTATGGATAGGGTGAGCTTGGGTGCGTCTAAATGTCCGGTATGTGGAACTGAATATGTGCAGGGGGAACAGACACTCTGCCCAACCTGTGGGTGGGATGTAACGTTGGCTCCCCCGTTAATGCCTGGGGAGTTGCCCCCCGCGAATTCTCCTGGTGATGGGACCAAACTATTTTGGGCGAGAAACGTCTGGGCGCTGGTTCAAGAACGCGACTCAGCCGTTAAACAATTAGAGTGGAAGTTAGCCGATATTGAAGGACAGTTATCTAAAGTTTGGGAACGCTTAGATCGGGCTGGGAAAGAACGAATTAATACCCAGGAAAAGGTCGATCGCCTGTTATTTGAGAGTGAGGAATTCCGCCAACAGCGCGATCGCCTAGAAGCGGAGATTAACCATGAGCGTCAAGAACGCCTAGCTGGGTACGAAGAGTTAGAGACTCGACTGAATGAAGTGTGTTCTCAGTTACAGCAAAGCAATGGCGATCGGCCACAAATTTCTCAACCCCTTCATCCCATTCAATCGAGCAGCAATCCCATGATAGAACCCCAGAATTTAAAAGAAATGTTGGCCAACCTCCATCAAGAAATAGCCCGGTTGAAGCCCCACCAAGAAAGGGAAGCATTTCAGGAAATTCAGGAATTAAAAAACCAGTTAAATGAGTCGAAATCAGAACAATTAAAATTAACCAATAAACTGGTCTCTGAACAAAAAAAATCGGTAGCTTTCCAAGAAAAAATTAAAGAGTTGAACGCTGAAATAGAAGCCAAAACTCTCAACGATGGGGCGGTTGAATTTGAATTAGAAATGGTCAATTTATTGATTTCATCTTTGGCCGACCCCTCTGAATCTGTCCAGCGATGGGCTTATGCGTTGCTTAAACGCAGTCATTTGGCCAAAGCAAAAATGGCTATAGAAGATTATCAACCCTATCGGTTTTTCCGCTGCTTACAAATCGTAGAACATCAAAAAGCCGTGCGAACATTGGCGATTGACCCAAATGGAAATTTTTTGGTCAGTGGCAGTAATGATAAAACCGTCAAAATTTGGGAAATCAACACGGGAAATCTGATTAAAACAGGTATCGGTCACACGGGTTCTGCGATCGCCCTAGCAATTTCCCCCAATGGCGAACTCTTCGCCAGTGGCAGTGGAGACAATACTATCAAACTTTGGGAACTCAAAACTGGCAAACTCTGCTTCACCCTACGAGGACATACGGGATGGGTGAATGCTTTGGCTTTTCATCCCAAAGGAAATATGCTGGTGAGTGGGGGTGCAGATAAAACAATTGCTTTATGGAATTTGGATACCCAGGAATTAATCGGAACGTTTTACGGACATACGAGTACCGTGCGATCGCTCTCCATTAGTCCCCAAGGAAATACCCTGATTAGTGGGGGAAATGATAATATGATTAAAATTAGAAACTTACTCACCGGAGAATTACTTCATACCCTCACCGACCATACTGGATCTGTCTGTTCCGTTGCCATTAGTCCCGATGGCAATCTCTTAGCCAGTGGGAGTAATGATACCACTTTGCGCCTCTGGAATGTCGGAACTGGCAAACTTTTGTACACCTTGGCGGATCACTCCAGTGGGGTGACTTCTGTTTCTATTTCCCAGAATAATATGATGGCAAGCAGTTCCGATGATGGGACCATTAAAATCTGGGATTTAGAACAAGCTAGACCTATTCACACCATTCCTCCATTGAAAACGACTCACGGAAATGAAGGGTATATGTTATGCAGTGTGATCGGTCCCAACGGAGATAAAATTGTCACGGGGTTTGATGGGGGTAAGATTAAAATTTGGGGAATTGGTGACCATTAACCCCCATTCCATCCGGGGTTAGTTCGGACTCAATCAGTTGTGTTGCATCTCTATCTAAGCCATTATGTCTAACTGTCCGATTTGTCAAGCGGAATTTACCAAAGGAGAATGCGATCGCTGTGCTAAATGTGGCTGGGATTTGACCCCCTATCCCGCATCGGTTACCCCGGATATTCGACCGATTATTTTATCGAAAGAACGGGTCAAAGTAGCTTGGGCTAAACGACTCTGGACAACCCTGCGATCGCAGCAAGATGAACTCAGAAGCGCCAGCAATATGATTCAGCAACTAGAACAAGAAACCCGAGTTCTTCAGTCTCATCTGACCCAAATTTCCTCTTCTTTTAATCCTCATGCCTCTCCAGAGTCCC
>NZ_JAFLQW010000358.1 GCF_017313335.1 Phormidium pseudopriestleyi FRX01
CAAAAGGGTTCGGTTTTGGGAAGATTTTAGATAAAGGTTTCCTTGCTAACTCTCTATCACTAAATCAATATGGATGCTAATGAACTGCTGAAGCGGTATGCAGCAGGAGAAAGAGATTTTCGGGGTGCCTACTTAGTCCGTGCTGACTTGATGTTTGCTGAACTTAGTCTGGCGGATTTATACGATGCCGATTTAAGTTGTGCTGACCTGTTTGAGGCCAAACTCAGTGGCATCAAACTCAGTGGAGCGAATTTAGAAAATGCTCGCCTGAGCCGTGCGGATTTGAGTAACGGCAAGCTATTTGGAGCTAAATTAAGCTATGCCGACCTCAGTCGTGCCGATTTGTTTCGGGCGGATTTATTTCGAGCCGAACTCAGCGATGCGGACCTTCATCGCGCTAATCTCACTCGCGCCGACCTCAGTGGAGCCAACCTGACTCGGGCTAATTTGAATGAAGCCACCTTAAGTCAAGCCAACTTGACCGATAGTAATCTTTCTTTTGCCAGTCTGAATAATGCCAAGTTGAATGGGGCTAAATTGAATGGGGCCAATTTAAGTGAAGCGCGACTCTTTGATAGTGACCTCACCGGGGCAAAATTAGAAAAAGCCGACCTTAGAAATGCCGAACTATTCGCGGCCAAATTAATCGAAGCCAATTTAGTAGAAGCCGACTTACGCAATGCCAAATTTAGTGAAGCCAATTTAAGTAAAGCAAAGCTCGATGGAACTAACCTGTCTGGGAGTAATCTGAGTCGCACCAACCTAAGTGAAGCTAGTTTGAGTGAAGCCAACTTGACCGAAGCGAACTTAAGTGAAGCGACTTTGCGAAAAGCGAACCTCACCAAGGCCAAATTGTGCGATGCTAATCTCAGTCGCGCTAACCTCAGCGAAGCGAATTTAGTAGGAGCGGATCTATCGAGTCCCAATAAAGAGCCGATCGCCGAGCGGTCCTTGTCCCTGAAAAACAAAAAGTCTGTCATGCTAGGTCGCGATCCCAGCGTCTCCTTACAGATTTATTCCCCGTTTGTCTCCCGTCGTCATGCTTCCATTGACATCGAAGACAACGGAGAATACATCATCCGCGACCATAACAGCACTAATGGGGTTTTTGTCAATGACCAGCAGATCGATCAATCAATGGTCTTACCCGATGGGGCTAGAATTCGCATTGGACCTTTTTTGTTAATTCTCAACGGGGATGAACTCGAATTGCAGGATGAGCAAAACCGGCAACCTACTTCCCTGAGTGAGGCTGATTTAAGTCAGGCGGACTTGCGGAATGCCAACCTGAGTGGGGCTAATTTCTATCGGGCTAACCTCAAAGGTGCTAACCTTTATGGCGCGAACCTCAGTGGCAGTAATCTGAGTCATACCAACTTTTCGGGGGCTACAATGCCAGATGGGTCAATCCATCCCTAGGCGATCGGCGTTACAGGTATCCCAACAACCCACCAGGGTTAAAACGCTTGTTTCATGTAGGGGTTTGGTCTCCAAACCCTCTTTTTCCTTGATGTAGGGGTTTGGTCTGATCACCCTCTTGATGGCCATCCCATTGCTGACCAATGTTTGCTAGAGTATTTCATTCGGAGTTAGTCTCCGCGTGAATGTCCATACCGAAACTTCTACATCTAACTTCTAAAATGCTAAGAGCCGGAATTGTCGGACTCCCGAATGTGGGAAAATCTACTTTATTTAATGCCGTAGTTGCGAATGCTAAAGCGCAAGCGGCTAACTTCCCCTTCTGCACCATCGAACCCAATGTGGGGGTCGTGGCGGTGCCAGATGAGCGGTTAACCATGCTGGCAAAACTCTCAAAATCTGAGCAAATTGTTCCAACCCGCATCGAGTTTGTGGATATCGCCGGATTAGTCAAAGGTGCCAGTAAAGATGAGGGTATGGGCAACCATTTTTTATCTCATATTCGGCAAGTAGACGCGATCGTGCAGGTGGTGCGTTGTTTTGATGATGAAAATATCATTCACGTCACAGGTTCGGTCGATCCCGTCCGGGATATCGAAATCATTAACATAGAATTGGCATTAGCTGATTTAGCACAGATTGAGCGGCGCATGGATCGCACCCGGAAATTAGCGCGCAGCAGTAAAGAGGGTCAACTAGAAATGGCTGCTTTAGAAAAATTAGCGGCAGCTTTGAATGAAGGGAAACAAGCGCGTCAAGTGTCTTTAACGGAGGAGGAATCTGAATCCATTCAGCAGCTTCAGTTACTCACGAATAAACCAATTATTTATGCAGCTAATGTCTCAGAAAATGACTTAGCTACCGGCAATGAATGGGTGAAAAAGGTTCGAGAAATTGCCTTGATAGAAAATGCCAAGGTGGTCATCATGTCGGCTCAGTTTGAATCGGAACTGGTGGAACTGCCGGAAGAGGAACGGTCCGATTTGCTCGCCTCCCTGGGGGTGGAAGAAGGGGGATTAAAGTCGTTGATTGCTGCGACTTATCAATTGTTGGGGTTACGCACATTTCTGACCACTGGACCGAAAGAAACCCGGGCTTGGACGATTCGAGAAGGGATGTTAGCACCGCAAGCGGCAGGGGTGATTCATACGGATTTTGAGCGGGGTTTCATTCGGGCTGAAACCGTCGCCTATCAGGATTTGGTGACCACGGGTTCGATGAATGCGGCGAAGGAAAAAGGGTTGATTCGCAGTGAAGGAAAAGAGTATGTGGTTCAAGAAGGGGATGTGATGCTGTTCCGGTTTAATGTTTAAGTTGGATGGGGTGGGGATATCTCTGAAATGAATGGCGTTAGGGGAGGCAAAATTACCCGGGACGCCATCTTAGTTCACGTCCCTATATGATAGATAGTTTTCCCGAACTGAGGTGGAGGGGTACGGCATCGCTGTACCCCTCATGATTTACTCCATTTTCAAATAAGCTTTAGCCGCTTGCTTGGTATCATTTCCCAGTCGAGTAATGAGGTACTCGCTATAGGCGCTATTATTTAATGGAAAGCTGGAATTTTCCAAAATAAAATTAGGAAATATCGCGGTTAAATCAGAGGTTCCTTCTTTTCCTTGGCGAGGAATTTTATGATTAATAATTCGATATCCCCGAGAATTTTTATTGAAAATTAGCGCTACGGGAAAACTACCTCCTCGCTTCTGGAAGAGTTGATTGTTCTCCAGATCATATTCATGACAGACAACCCACAAATATTGATGAATGTCTCGTTTCTTGGCTTCCATACCATAGACCTGGTACGCGCAAAAGGTACGATTCACCAGAGCATCTACTCCGACAATATCTTTGATAAAGTTGGGGTTTACCATGTACTGAGCGGTGGCTTGTTCAATGTTAAAGGAACTGTGGGAGTTGAGGTCAGGATCTCGACTGTCGCATCCCCCCAGCATCAAGGCAGTGGGGAGGAGTGGCACACCGATAAACCATTGAAAAAACAAGGACAGTGTACGCATTGCTATAAGGTAAAGTTTATAGAGAGAGTTTTGCCTGCATTGTCTTAGGGGCATGACTTTAGCAAGCGTGTCCTTTAAGATTCGATTAGACCCTGAGTGATTCTAGACAAATCTTTCCCCTATTGATGTAATACTTTATACTCAAAAGGACCTGGTTTTTAAGAAATAAGATTAAAAAATATTAAATTTTTCCTTGCTCAGGGATAATTTGGATTAATTTCTCATAAACCTATCATAAAATGAGGGCAATGCTTGGGTTGAGGAGGAAGAAGGGAGGAACTGCCGATCGCCCCTGGAACGAGTGCTATCGGTCAGTCCATCCCCTTATCCGGTAATTTAGGCAACAAAGCTGAAACCGTCGGGGGAATTGGACTGTTTCAGGGATTGACCAACAACTTGAGGAATTTTTAAACCCGGATTAAACGGATGAGAACATCAGTTCAGCAATTTTTTAGGTAATTTTTATTGAATTTAAAGCGGGGAGGGGTCCAGGGATAGAAAATAATAATTTAACCCCCTTTGACGGGGATCACTTTCTTCGGGATATGTTTTCAGAGGGGATCTGGGGGTGCGGCAGAAGGAGAGCCGAGTGGCAAAGGGAGAAAGATTCCAGTTCGTAGCGGTAAAATTGAGCAGCGATCGCCCTAAAATCTAAGCAATTAACGGGTAGAAATTGGGAATAATAGTCGGAGCTTTATTAAAGGGAAAATTTCCCGAGGAGTAAAGGCTGATCCCGTCAGCAAATTTTACGGAAACTTTACAAAATCAGAGCACAACCTTGACGATTCCCCCTGGCGTATATAATAATTTCCAGGGACAATAAAATGAATGGGATTCAATGCCAAACTCCATTGAACCGTTTAGAAAGTGCTAGAGTAAACTACCATCGGCAACGAGCAGAAATATTGCGGTTTTTACGGAGGAAAATTCCAGGAAAGGTACTGTAACGAGGAAACAAGCAACCATTCTTGAAAATTCAGGGTGCGCCAGAGCAGAACGGGCAGCAGTGAACTTGATGCCCCAACTTAAAGGGGGACGTCGGTTTATCCCAGACTACCCACTGATTTATCGTTCATTACAAAAAATTTGCTTTGAACAGACCGGATGAACTGACCCATTAGCTGAAAAGCAAGAGACGTAAATTGGATGGCAATCGTGAATTGAAACCAGCTCAACTCTTCATTTTTGCTCAAGGGTTGAGCGGTGGAAAATCTCATGCGATCGCGCCTAGCTTTCAGGTTAACTGGGGCAGTTCACTTGCGGGTGACCCCCTCTCAGGTGAAGGAAAATGAAACCAGGAATTTTGTCTACCACAGCACTCGTGATTGCACTTGGCTTTACAGGTTCAGTAACTGCTCAACCCGGTGTCAACTACGACACGCGCACCCAAGCGACCTCAAAACGTGACCGGGATGGCGTTAAAAAAGCGCCCTCAACCCAGGCCCCTTCTACGCTCCAGCACAATGCCAGCGTTGCGGCTGGCATCGAGATCAACAAACAGGCGATCGCTGCCATCAGCCAATTTTTGAATAACCCAGATTCCCCTACACCCAGCAGCGAGATCCGACCGCTTCAGACCCTCGATGCACCGACCATCTCCCCGGAATTACCGCCCCTGGCGGCTGCCAGTATTTACTTACCCGAATTAGCCCCGATGATGACCGGCTATCTTTGGCCCGCCCAAGGGGTCCTCTCTTCCGGCTATGGCTGGCGATGGGGACGGATGCACCACGGCATTGATATTGCCGGACCCACCGGCACCCCAATCCTAGCGGCAGCCAGTGGTGTGGTGATTACAGCCGAATGGCATACGGGAGGCTATGGCAATCTCCTTGAAATCGAACATTCCGATGGCAGCATTACCCTCTACGCTCACAACGATCGCATCCTCGTCAACGAAGGGGATCAGGTAGAAGGGGGTCAATTAATCGCGCAAATGGGCAGTACCGGCTTTAGCACTGGACCCCACTTGCACTTTGAGGTCCATCTTCCAGAACAAGGATCCGTCAATCCCCTGGCTTATCTTCCCGAATCGGGATTATCTGCTCGATTGCCTAGAGCATCGGTGCCTACAGCATCAGCGCAGTAGTGCCACAGGAGGTTTGAGTGGGTGTGCGATCGCCCTCAATCCCTATCTTAGCCAAGCAATTTCCACCCAACCCACTCAAACCTCCTGTGGCATACTCAAAGTCGGGTAACTTCTGTAGAAGTTATCCGCTTTTTTTTAAATGGGTTTAGCATCGCTACAGTTAAGGCTGACAAATTAGACCGGCTTCGTTAAAATCAATGGCGATTCTCGCTTTTCGCACACCCTCCCATGAACCACTCGTCCCCCCACCGATTCCGTCTTCCCCTGTACGCTCTCATCGTTCTATTATTGGCCAGTTGCACCCCGACGAAAACCAGTCAGTGTCGCCGCCTAATTCAATCTTTAGACCAAGGCACGACCACCCTGAACCGCTTAGAACTCACGCCAATGACCGGGAGTCAAGCGGCAGATCAGGTGCAACTCTCCGTTGAAGCCATCAAAACTGTCCAATTAACGGATGAAACCATCATCAGCTTTCAAACCCGGGCAGTCGCCCTCTACGAACAAATCGGGACAACCTTGCGAGAGACTAGCGGCATTGCCACAATGGTGAGCAACCTCCAGCCCACGCCGAAAGGGTTGCAAACCCGGAACCAAGCCCAAACCCAAGTTGCCAAGGCGATCGCCACCCTCGAACAATCCACCCAAGATGCCACAGTGCTACTCGCCGAAATCGAGGAATACTGCCTCAGACAACCCTAACCTCATCCCCCAACTCCCCCAATTCCCCCATCATGAGTTACTGCCTCAATCCAAGCTGCCCCAATCCCAGGGATCCCGTGAATGAAAACACCCGCTATTGCTCCCAGTGTGGCTCTGATTTATTAGTAGCAGAACGCTGTCGAGCGCTCCAACTGCTGGGTAGCAACAGCTATGAAAAAACCTTTGAAGTAACCGAAGCCGGAACCGCCAAAATTTTCAAGGTCCTTCAGCTTGATGACCCGATAGCGGTAACCCTGTTTCAACAACAAGCCTTACTGTTAGGGAAAATCCAACATCCGGGGATTCCCCAACTCCAACAAGGCGGTTACTTCAGCTTTGCGGCGACAAACAGCGCGACTGCGGTGCATGGGATGTTGATGGAAAAAATTGCGGGTCTCAATTTAGAGCAGTGGATGAAAAATCGCGCCTATCAACCGATTTCTCAAGACTTAGCACTCAATTGGCTCCAACAGATTGCGGAAATTTTACAGGCGATTCATCAAACCCCTTATTTACACCTGAATATTAAGCCCAGTAATATTATCCTGACGGATTCTGGACAATTGGTGTTGATTGATTTTGGCACCGCCAGACAGGTGAGTGCGAGTTATTTACGCACGGTGGAACTCTATCCTCGTCTTTCGAGTATTGACTCGGGAGGATATACCCCACCGGAACAACTCAAAAATGAAGCGGTGGCGCAATCGGATTTCTTTGCCTTGGGACGAACGATGGTGTATTTGCTCACTGCTACGGACCCATTGAGTTTTTACAATGCAGAGACTTCGGAGTTTGATTGGCGCGATCGCGCACCGCAACTTTCCGAACGGGTGGGGGATTTGATTGAGCACCTGATGGATCTGGCCCCGAGTCAGCGCATCCAAACCACGGAGGAAATTTTACAGCAAGTAGTGGAGTGCGGTGCCCAGGTGGCGCAGACGGAATGGGGATCTGAGTCAGTGGAGGCGATCGCCCCCTCCCCGGTTCGAGAAGCAGTCCCTTCAGGGACTTTAGTGTTGCCTGCGCTGCAACTGCCGAGCTTTCCGCAACTCCTCCCACAGACGGGGGAGCAACCCGTTGATGCAGCAACCCGTTTGAAAGGCGATCGCCAAGGGTGGAGATTGGCTGGGGTGTTAGGAATCTGGGCGGTTATTGGATTAATTGGGGGAATCGGATCGTGGTTTTTAGTCACGCGAACCAGTACCGCCTATCAGTGCCAGCGATTGTTAGCGATGATCGACGAGGGGGGACAACAAGTGACTCAAATTGAGGGAACCGATGCGACTGCAGCTAACAAAATGGCCCAACATCTTGATCGCCTTGCGGATGAGTTGTTAGGGATGAAAATATCCGATACTAAGGTCCAACCCTATCCTCCGCAGTTGGGGAAAAGTTACCAACAATTGAGTCTGTCGTTTCGGCAAATTGGAGCAGCGATCGCCATTGTGGATGCAGCCCCCTTATCCAAAGCCGGTTTAGAGCAGGTGAAAGCTGCCCGCGAAAAAGCCGAAGAAGCCGGTCGAGCAGCCGCACTAGCCGCAAAAACAGCCGATGGAGTAGCTGGACAAATTCATAGCTCCTGTAAAAAATAATAGCTTCAGTCGAATAGGGCCAAAGAAAAAATCAAGCCAATTTTTCAGGAATTTTGTTCAACAAGTTCCCTATTTTTGGCTTGATTAGTTGATATTTAAAGATGAATTTCTAGGTTTAAAATATAGTGACCTAACTGAACATTTTGAGACCAAAGCTCGTATTCTAGGCGCAAATGTTCGGGAATCGGGCGACCGGAGAGGGTTAAGCTGCGAGTATAATTTCGCATCCGTAACTGGCTATTACTGCCATCGGTCTCATTTTGCAGCCAATAGCGGCTGGTGCCATACATTCCCCGTTCCCACTGGTGACGATAGCTAAATTGACCATTCCCCTGCATGGTCATAATCACCCGGTAGGGAGAAATTTCCAGCCACAAGAGTCGGGAAGTAATCGCAGTGGGTCCGGTACTGACTGTTGGAGTCGAATCGGACTCGGGAAAATCGCTCAGTGCCGGTTCACTCAGGAGTAGATGAAACCGATCTTGGTCCTTTTGATAAAGGGTAGCAGCGGTTTCCACGACAGACCACAGGGGGAGGTCAGTGGAGATTAAGCAAAGGCTTACAGGTTTGCGGCGATGGGTCAGCATGAGGGTTGTAACGAACAGCGTGTGAAGAGTTTTCCAGCAATAGACAAGACTAGGGTCGTACCGCTTCAATTTTAGTATGTCAGCCGAGTCAAGAACGGTGTAGGATTGCCCTAAGCCATCCCATCACAGTTTAGCCCAATGCCCAGTTCGATAGTAAATGTAAGAATTACGGAATCTCAGCAACAACTAACCATTGATAGACCTGCTAAGGGTTTATCGGTGCAAGGACGGATCCGAGTGCCGGGGGATAAGTCAATTTCCCACCGGGCTTTGATGTTGGGGGCGATCGCCAAGGGTGAAACCATAATTGAGGGGCTGCTATTGGGAGAAGACCCCCGGAGTACCGCCCGATGTTTTCAGGCATTGGGGGCAGAAATTTCTCCCCTGAATGAACAACGGGTGCGGGTGCGTGGTGTCGGGGTCGGTGAATTAATTGAACCGACGGATATATTAGATGCGGGAAATTCTGGGACGACGATGCGATTGATGCTGGGCATCCTTGCCAGTCATCCCGACCGATTTTTTACCGTAACTGGGGATAAATCCCTGCGATCGCGCCCTATGTCTCGGGTGGTTCAACCTTTACAACAAATGGGTGCTCAAATCTGGGGTCGCAATGGCAGTTCCCTGGCTCCTCTAGCCGTTCAAGGTCAATCCTTGCGGCCTATTCATTATCACTCACCGATCGCCTCGGCTCAGGTTAAGTCTTGTATCTTACTTGCAGCTTTGATGGCTCAGGGAACAACAACTATCACGGAACCAGCAGTCTCTCGGGACCATAGCGAACGGATGCTCAAGGCATTTGGGGCAGAAATTACCACCGATCCCGAGACGAAAAGCGTGATGATCACGGGACCGGCTCAACTTCAGGGTCAATCGGTGATTGTGCCTGGGGATATTAGTTCGGCGGCATTTTGGATTGTGGCAGGGGCGATCGTCCCGGATTCAGACTTAACTATTGAAAATGTCGGGATCAATCCAACAAGGACAGGGATTTTAGAGGCCCTGGAGATGATGGATGCAGATATTCAATTAGAAAATGAGCGGATAGTGGCGGGGGAACCTGTAGCGGATATCCGCGTGCGTCATTCTCAACTGAAGGGTTGCACCATTGGCGGGGAGATAATTCCCAGACTGATTGATGAGATTCCAATTCTGGCAGTGGCGGCAATTTTTGCTCAGGGTCAGACGGTGATTTCCGATGCGGCAGAATTGCGGGTGAAAGAGAGCGATCGCCTTGCAGTGACGGCAACGGTACTCAATCAAATGGGGGCGAAAATCACCGAGTTGCCTGATGGTTTGGAAATTACTGGAGGGACGCCGTTAAAGGGGACTGATGTAGAGAGTTATGACGATCATCGGATTGCCATGAGTTTGGCGATCGCTGCCTTAAATGCCAGTGGAACAACCACGATTCACCATGCCGAAGCTGCCGCTATTTCTTACCCCGATTTTACGGCTACTTTGCGACAAGTTTGTGAAGAATGCTAGTTCAAACGCGATCGTTCAGATCGGTTTCACTAGGGAACATGACCGGCGCTCAAAATTTAAAACCTTTTCTAAAATCAATTCGAGCAACTGAGGAGAAATCCAATGTCTGAACCAAGTTCTAAACCAAAAAGCCCCCTAGGGTTTGATGAAATCATTGCAATTTTTGTGGCATTTTCGACCCTAGGGACAATTTTTATATTATCCTTCCCCAGCACAGAGAGGGGCTTAAATATTTTTGAAACGGGAACCCGTTCTCCCGCTTCTGAAGGGGTTGTTCCCAGGGATCAAACTCCTCAAACTCCAGTAAATCCCTGGGTTAATCCCGGACAAGTTCCCGCTGTTTCCCCTCAGTCCAGCAATCCCTCGACCTCCCCGGAGGGAAATTCAACAACTTTCCTCGGGGATTCAACCGCTTGGGGTGGTTTGGCACTCCCGCTTTTTTCCCCCAACCCCGACTTGAACCCCACAGAAGCACCCACTGGGGAAGGGTCACCCGAAGCGATTTCTCCCTCAGAGGCGACACCGAGTCTCTCCAGTCCGAGCACGGAGGAAACTCTCCCCACAGAGTCTGGAGAGACGCCAAACCCCACCTCCTCTCCCTCAGCAACGCCTACAACTGAAGGAACAACGGATTCTCCCCCAACCCCTAGTCCCTAAATTGGGGATACCCTCGCCAGAGAACTGGGTGGGTTGAGAAAATCTCGGCCTATTTGGACAGAAGTAGGAGCAGAAACTGGGTTTTTGCTCCATTTGATTTTAGAAAAATATACAAATTGAACTCAGGCATGAGAAAGCCTTGGAAAAGATGGGAATACTGGTAAAAAGGTAAGGTAATGGAGCGCACGGAATTATGCTGCGCCAGATCAAACATATCTTCTGGACTGTGAGGACTTATTCTGATCTCAGTCCCGATTTGTACATCAGGAAGCAGGTAAATCAAACGTTATGTGAACGGGCTAACTTGTCCCTAGATGAGTGGTTTCACTGTTTTTGGCGATCGCGGGAAATTTCTTTTTCTGTGGTGAGTTTTGTTTATATTCAGTTAAAAAAATATTCCGGTTTACAAATGGGGAGAGTGTTACCTGGAGATCGCTTAGAGCAAGATTTACAGTTAACGCTTATATCCTGGTTTGACTGGAATCTTTATCTCTGTGATGATTTTTTTGAGGAGTTTGGTATAAATATTGGCGATCGCTTTGACCTACAGACGATGGGAACTGTAGAAGATTTGGTCCTCTACCTCCATCGTCTGAGTCGTCCGCCTTCGTGATAATTTCAGGCGTTCAAAAATAACCCAATCAAACATAGAGTTGGAGGTGCTCAGGCCATAGGGCGGACAAATTGACCGCCCCAATTTACCGAAGTTAACGCGCCTTGGCGATCGCCAACCCCAGAATTTCCCAGACTTCCATTACAGGGTAAGACCTGGAAAACAACTAGGAAGAATCCCCAGGGGAGTTGCTGAATTCGGACATTTTTAGAGGTCCCTCTATTCAATAGGGGGCCTAACGTACAACTCCACCAATAGGGTGCATTGCAAAAACCAGAATGGTGGCTGAAATTTAAAATAGGTTTCTGGCGATCGCGCCGATAGCTGTACCAGGGTAATCTCGTTCAAGGGGATAATCTGACGCCCCGATACGAAATCTA
>NZ_JAFLQW010000063.1 GCF_017313335.1 Phormidium pseudopriestleyi FRX01
ATTCATCTTTCCCTCCTTTGAATTTGGGATTGATGTGGTCTACTTCAAGCAGGTCGTTACTGGTGAAGTATTGCCCGCAACTTGGACATTTACCCTTCTGCTTTTTCAGCAGTTTTGCTACTCTTGTAGGGGTTTCTATATCATTTCCTCGTCTGGTACTCCAATAAACCCAGTCTCCGTCATACGGGGATTTGTCAGGTTGGATTAGGGTATGCCGTTTGATGGCGACGTCCGCTTGCTTTGTTAAAGTTAGGCCACTTGCCGTGGAAAAAGTCCATTTTCCATGTCTACCTTGACGATGGTATTTTCTGATTGCTTATGCTTTTTGTTTTCTACCACGTCTATATACTGACCATGCTCTGAGTTTTTGCCAAAGAATGTTATCTTCTGATGAAAACGTTTCTTTAGCTGCCACTCCGGAATAGTAGTTTGCCCATCCTTTTATAATCGGGTTTAGTTTCACAATTAACCCCGATTGCGGGGCTGTTTTGAGGGCTTTTACTACCTTCTTGAGGGCTGCATGGTGGGCTTTGATTGCCTTCTTACTTGGTTTTATTAGGGTTGTGAACCCCAGTAATTTGCTCGCTATTCCCCCACTTCTTCCACTATGGTGTTTTCCCTTAGTGTACTGGCGGATGTTGAACCCTAGAAAGTCAAATCCGGGATTTACAGTCAATTCACTTCCTTCAATCCGTAACGGATTTAGGGTGTGGCAGATCCTGGGTTTTTCCGGCTTTAGTTCCAATCCAACTGGAGCTAACCAAGTTTCTATTGCCTTCTTTGCCTTGTTGATGACCTCTAACTCTGGGTTGAGAACCACAAAGTCATCGGCGTATCAAATGATTATGATTGGGGTTTGTGCGTTTTTCCCATTTTTCTTTGGGAATTGGGCTTCAACATCCCTAATCATTCCATCTAAGGCTATGTTGGCTAATAACGGGGATATTACCCCTCCTTGAGGTGTTCCCGCTATTGGCTTTTCAAAGGCCCCTTTGTCCATGATTCCGGCTTTTAACCAGGCTTTTACCTGTTTCCGGACTGATGTTGAACATTGGAGCTTTTTCAGTAGGTATCCGTGGTCTATCTTATCGAAGCATTTGGATATATCCGCATCTAGGACATAGTTGGCTTTTTTATTGATTGCCAAATAGATTCTAGCTACGGCGTCGTGAGTTGACCTACCTGGTCTAAAACCATAACTGGTGCCTTCAAATTTGGCCTCCCAATATGGTTCTAGAGCAATCCTAAATGATTTGTCACAAAACTAGCGAGCAAGATGCTCGCACTACAAGGCTTTCGGGTTTGGATCCCTGACACGACTGATAAAGGAGCTGCTATAGAGCCATTTTGACCAATGCCTGACGCGCTCTGTCCTCTACTGTCGGAATTCCTAAAGGTCGCTTGTAGTTGCGAACGGGTTTGGGTATCCAAACTCGTCTGACGGCACCTGCCTTATGGTTTAGCTTCAAGTTTCTCGCCAGTTCCAACCTTTGTACGGGTGTTAATGATTTTTTCCCGTCTACCCCGGCTGTTTTCTGGCCTCTATTGAGTTGAGTAACTTGTCGAACAGCGAGTAACTTTGCGTAGTATGACTTCAACAGAATTTTCTGAAGCCCATTTGCTAAGACATGATTGCCCCTACTAGCCGCTCTGTAAATTCGCTTCTGCAACTTGAATATTTTCCGGTGGATTTTACTCCAGGGAATTTCATTCCATGCCATCATCAACTGTTGTTGTGCTTTGGCCATTAATTTGCCTACTTGCAACTTTACATCTCAACTAGGGCGCAGACTGTCAGCATATACTAACTATTATGGCTGGTCATTGGCTTCTGTACTGCATCTTATCCCCATATAGGCTGGCGCTTACACTTAAATCACTACTCAAATAATCGACCTATCTGAGAGCCTTTATGGGGTTACTTCGTTCCGTGGTCTTGGGCTGTTTCTAGCTTGAGGATGCTGCCCTATCCCCCTGGGTACTTTGGGGATTTCTTATGCAAGTGAGGGAAGAAACTCCTGGCCTTTGTAGGTTGAGTGTAAAATCACCTACATTTCCCCTTGTTCTTTTGAACGCAGCGGATCAACCAATTTTGCTTCGCTACTTAATAATCGAGAGGGTTCAGACGGACATTCGCTTGCGCTGACCTTGGCTAGTTGGCTCGATGGGATTCCCTATTTGGTTAAGAGTTACCACCTTTTCAGCCCGCTTCACGCCTTTGATGGTGAGTCTCCGGGTGGGGCTGTTGCCTATTACCCCCAGAAGTGTAACGGGTGACAATTCTGGAAAATCCGGGTATTGTCCTCCGTTTAGGACAACAAGACCACAGTTATAAGGGTTCGTGACTTACGACTTAGGCTGAGTGCCTGTTAGGACAATGGGTCTCCCGAAACCATTACCCTCTTTACACTTTGGCCGTTTTTAGCCTCTATTTTGAGAGGAACGAATCGCACTCTTCCGATTATTATAGCTGGGTATGTTCTTTTACTCCTCTGCACTAGGAAGGTGAGTACAGGAGAAGGTAGACAAACTTGGGTCACAATACATAAGTATTACCAGATCAAGAGGGTGAGCAAAACCCACACCCAGGCAGGGTGCGGCTATCCGGACGGAGCCTCTCCTGGGGCAGCTAACGAGTAAATAGAGCTTTGACCAACGGATTTGGTAGAAGTTTTGGGTACAAAGGAATTTGTAAGAAAGGGTGAAAGAGTTGGATCTCACCCTTGAGCAGAATTTGTAGATTTACAAATCCCAGATTGGGTATAAAAAGTCCATTCTCCTGAACTTCTAATCAGCAGTCATTGATTAACGAATCCTCACAAAACCCGCTTGTTCGATTAAGGCTTGTCCCTGTTCCGTGAGCAGGAGTGCAGCGTATGCTTCGGCGAGTTGTTGGTCAATTTGACCGTTTTCTTTGACAATCACAAATAAGCGACGGGTGAGGGGATATTCGCCACTTTGAAAGGCTGCGGCATTCACTTGATTTCGCCTGGTTGGACAATCTTGGGCGGGGACGAAGGGTTCTCGATAGGGGGGAATCAGGCGATTGCTTTGTCTGGCGATCGCAATGGGGGTGACGCTACATTGTCCCACAATCTCTGGGGCAGAAGCGTAATAAATTCCCCCCAGGCGACTGCCCACTTCTCGTAATGCTAGAGTGGTGGTAGACATAAACTGCACATTGCTCCCAAATGCCTCCCCACCCATCACATTCTCCATAAAAAATTCAATCGTGCCACTGTTTTCAGGACGGCGAGAATAGGGGAGAATCTCCACATCCGGTCCTCCAACTTGACTCCAATTCCAGATAGCACCCGTATAAATTTGTTGAAGTTGAATTAAAGTTAATCCAGGAATATTTAAGTTTGGATTGACTGCTACGGCAATTCCATCTAGGGCGACAGGAATCGCTTTTAGAGTAAATCCTAACTGTTTTGCTTTCTGCTGTTCTTCTTCTCTAATCGAGCGAGAAGATTGAGCAAAAACAAGCTGATTATCTAACATCATCTCAATTCCCGTTCCAGAACCCGAGGGTCTCGTCGGATGCTGGGTATAGCGCAATTTAAACTGGGGCAGAACCATTTGAATCACTGGATCCACGGTTCCCCGAATCGGCGCCCAACTGGTGCTCCCGCCATAAGTAGCCAGTCCCGAGGGCAGGTTGGGAACTTCGGCAAAACTGCCAATTCTAGCATCAGGATCGAATCGATAGGGGGCTGTGGATTGAGAGGAAATCCCTCCCCGGCCTGAATTGTCCGATTCAAAGGGTGTGCCGAATCCTCGGATTAACCCCCAGATAATTCCCCCGGCTAAACTGACGGTAACTAGCACGGTTAAGACCAGAATGGTTGTTTCGTTTTTCAGGGACATTGCTGATAATTAAACGGGGTTAGGGTTGAGATATTGAGTCAGATAGGGTGGGGATGGTTTCGGGGACTGATGGTAAATTTCAACAATATAATTTAGACAATTATAATGTAAAAAATAGGAAATTCGAGGGGTTGGAGTGTATCTTAAGATTTTTTTGAAGACAACTTAAACAAACTTTTGGGGGTTAAAGCGGGAATGCTTTTTAATTTCAACCCGGTTGTCTGTATGACTTTTAGGATAAATGGATTATAATAATTTGGCGATTAGTTTAGAAATTAAACGAAATAGGGCGGTAAAGGCGACCGCACAACAGCTCGCAAAAATTGGGATAAATAAGATAGCTTGCCAGAAAAATGCCTGATTAAAAGGCGGAATGAAGAAGACAATCCCCAAGGTGACAACTGCGAGAATGAGTAAATCATACTTTTCAATAAACCGACGATATTGAACGAAAATCAGGGCAGTTAATATCAGTAACCAGGCGATCGTGCCGATCGCCCCTGCAAATCCCAAGCTTTGTAAAACGATTAACAGTAAGCCCCCCTCAAATCCGGTAAAGGCTGCACCTCGTAGGACCTCGAAGGTGGAGAAGTGGGGAGATGGGGAGGATGGAGGAGAAATGGGAGATGGAGAGGATGGAGGAGAAATGGGAGACGGGGAGGAAATGGGAGATGGGGGAGAAATGGGAGATGGGGGAGATGGGGGAGATTGGGGGGAAAGAGGGGGTGGGGAAGTAGAATTGAGAGCGGCTAGGACTTCTTGGGCTCCTTGGAAGCGCTGACTGGGGGTAGACAGGAGGAGGCGGTCCAAAATATCAGCGAAGCGATCGCTCAGGGTCCCTTGACTACGCCAATTCCATTCATTGCTGTAGGCATCGAATAACTCCTGGGGTTCTTTTCCCGTGAGTAACATGATGCAAGTCACCGCTAAAGCATATAAATCCGTAGAGGGAAATACCGTGCGTCCTGCCATTTGTTCGGGAGGAGCAAACCCCATTGAATAAATTCCGGTAGAGCGTCCACTGCTCGTCACGCCGGGGGATTGGGTGACTTGTTTGACAGCCCCAAAATCTAATAAATAGAGGCGACCATTGGTTTTGGACCGCATGATATTCGAGGGCTTGATATCCCGATGAATCGTATCATTTTCATGAACAAAGGAGAGAACTTTCAGCATTTCAACAAACACCTCCCGCACTTTTTCCTCGGAGAAATTTCCTTGTAATTTTAATTCTTCTTCGAGATTTTGACCGTCAATAAACTCCTGAACTAAATAAAAAAATTGGTCTTTTTTGCCGGGAATTTGACTGGAAATTTCTAGGGGAAAAAACGCCATTAAATCAGGGATTTGGGGGTGTTTGTTGCCAAGGCGTTCGAGGACTTCGGCCTCCCGTTCAAAGAGAGTGTGGGCGATCGCCAACTGTTGGGGATTCAGGTCCCCAGCCGGTTGAAATTGCTTAACCACACAGGTTCGCATTGCTGGAGTGCGGCGATCGCGAGCGAGAAAGGCCGCCCCAAAGCCCCCTTGACCCAGTAACCGCACCGGCAGATACCGACCATCTAAAATCAACGGCATTCCACAAGTGGTACAAAATTTTTGCTGGACTGTTTTGAGAGTCGTCGTATCATCAAGATCCGCAAAACTATTTTGAGGACGCAAGCAGCCCGGACGAGTGCAGTAAATTTCCATATCAAATGCCGTAATTTAACCGAACAAATTTTAGATTTCAGATGCTAAATTTGATTGAGCATCGTTCTCCAATCGGGTCATCTAAAATCTAAAACCTATTTAGGTAACAGGTGAATTGGTCGAAACGGGTTTAAGGGGTTCTACCTCCATAAATTCCAGGTTGTTTTCAATTGAACTATCCACCCAAGGTTGAGTTGAGAACTGGGGTAAAATTTCTTGACTAAACGCCTCGGCAGCTTTAGAGCGATACCGATTGGGATTGTAAATCACCGAAAGCATTCGCTTAACCACAACCCCCTCAATGGTGGTGCGGTGGAGAATGCCCATTTGCAACTCTTTTTCGATGGCAGAAATCGAAACAAAAGCGGCTCCTAAACCGGACTGAACCGCATTTTTAATCGCTTCAATCGAATTGAGTTCCATCTCCAATTTGAGACGGCGGGTATCAATATCACAACGACTGAGCACTTGATCAATGACCTTGCGGATGGTCGATTGGGAGTCCAAAGCGATGAACTGTAACTTATAAAGGTCTTCTTTTTGAATTTTTTCGAGTTTGGCAAAGGGATGAAATACCGGCAGAATCAAAGCTAGTTCATCTTCAGCATAAGGCTGGATTTCTAGGGACTCTTGGAGTTCTGGAGGGACTTCACCGCCGACGATCGCCAGGTCAATTTGGCCATTCGCCACACTCCAAGCGGTACGCCGGGTAGAATGAACGTGCAATTGCACCGCTACATCAGGATACTTCTGCCGAAACATCCCAATCATCCGAGGGAGGAGATAGGTCCCAGTGGTTTGGGAAGCCCCGACAATCAAGGTGCCACCTTGAAGATTTTGCAAATCCTCGATGGCGCGACAGGTTTCCTGACAAAGGGTCAGAATTTTTTCCCCGTAACTGAGCAAGAGGTGTCCGGCTTCGGTTAGTTGGGCGCGACGCCCCCCTCGATCGAATAATGGGACATCCAACTGCCTCTCTAGGTTTTGCACCTGTAGGCTGACGGCGGGCTGAGAAACGTATAAACTATCTGCCGCCCGTTTAAAGCTTCCCTCAGCGGCGATCGCTTTGAGAATGCGTAACTGATCTAAAGTGAAAGGTAGATCGGACATACTGCTAAACCTGAAAGGGGCAAAGGGTCTGATGGCAACCGACGGATTAACATCAATGGACAAGGAATGGGCTGGTTCAATATTGCTATGGGATGAATCAATCTCGGTGGGCGAGGGAAAATAGCAAAACTTGCCATTCTAGTCCCGGATAATCAGTCGTCAGGTTGTCTTGGAATTTACCAAATCGCCAGAGATAGCCCTATCTACGATAAAAGCAAAACCAGGTGGCGATCGGCGATCCTGTCAAAGCAGAGAGTGCAATCCCCTCTGTCAAAAATTATGATCCCCTGCTAATGGAGATCTGATAACTGACTCAGTTTATCTTATAGTTGAACTGACGAACCCACCCATAACGGGGTGATTCATCGGTCAATTGGATATAAAATCCACTCCCAGAGGATAAAACCCCCATCGCTTTTTGTTAGTCGATGCCTTAAAATTGTTTTCACCTCCGACGAGCCTAAGCATCCATTCCGGCATCTGTGGCAATCGGAACAAGCATAGGTCAAGGATCGCAAGGGGTCCGTTGGAGTTGGATATTTAGAGTGGAAAAAAGCTTGGGATGTTCTCAGACTGGTTGAATTCTAGCCATTTTATAATGATCGGGCTGTTGTTTGGGTTCGCGATCGCCCATAGTGGATTAGCCGCCCTGCGCCCTTGGGGGGAACAACTCATCGGCCCACGATTGTACCGAGTTTTGTTCGCTCTGGTTAGTCTACCCTTGGCCGTGGTGCTGATTATTTATTTCTTTAACCACCGCTACGATGGCCTACAACTGTGGCAAGTTCAGGGGGTGCCTGGAGTGATACCTTTGGTCTGGACCCTCTCGGGGATTTCGTTTCTGTTTCTCTACCCGGCAACGTTTAATTTACTAGAAGTGGCGGCGATCGCCAAGCCGCAAGTGCACTTATTTGAAACGGGAATTATCAGAATTAGTCGCCATCCCCAAATGGTGGGCCAAGTGATTTGGTGTTTGGCCCATACCCTATGGATTGGGACCACGTTTACCTTGGTGACCTCCATTGGCTTAGTCTTGCACCATTTATTTGCGGTTTGGCATGGCGATCGGAGGATGAAAGCCCGGTATGGAGAGGCATTTGATGCCGTCAAAGCTCGTACTTCAGTGCTTCCCTTTCTGGCGATCGCCCAGGGCCGCCAAACCGTCAAATGGGATGAATTTCTGCGTCCGGCATATCTGGGTGTCACAGTCTTCACTGTAGCCCTATGGTGGGCGCACCCCTTGTTAATGCGCGCCACCAGTAATGTCCCTTGGTAAAAGGGAGATGAGGGTGATGGGGTTTCAATATTAAATCATGGCCTTTAAATCCAGACTTGCTTGGTTGAGTTGCTCAGTGCTTTCTCGGGTATTGGCAATGCCTTGGACTGTTTCTTTTGCCCCGACATTTAGGGAATTCATCGCCTCAACCACTTGCTCGATCGCCGTGACTTGTTCTTGGGCGTTCAAGGCAATTTGCTGAGAACTCATCACCACCTCGTTGATAGAATCCCGGACACCATTCAATGCATCGGCAGTTTCTTGGGCAATATTCACCCCGCGATCGACGGTTTTTGTCCCTTCATGGGTGACGAGGACTGTAGAATGAATCGCACCCTGGATATCCCCGACTAAAGTATTAATTTTCTGGGCCGATTTTTGGCTTTGGTCCGCCAGCTTGCGGATTTCGCTGGCAACCACCGCAAAGCCTTTCCCTTGTTCCCCCGCTCGCACCGCTTCTACCGCTGCATTCAAAGCTAACATATTGGTTTGATTGGCAATTTCACTGACCAATTTTGAGATATTTCCAATCTGAGCCGTTTGTTCGCTGAGTTGTAAAATTTGCTGGGCGATCCCCGTGACTTTTTCTTTTAAGATTCCCTGGGCTTCTAGGCTGCGTCCAACGGATTGGGTGCCGATTTCTGTCAAATGGAGTGCCTGCTGTGCACCGGCGGCGGAGGACTTAGCTTGTTCAGCGGATTGACGGGATGAGGCTTCTAGTTCGTCCATTGTAGTTGTGGTTTCATTGACTGCACTGGCGGCTAGAGCGGTGCTGTGTTCTTGTTGTTCTAAGGTGGCAGCAATTTCTGTGGAGGAGTTGGTAATGCGGCTGACTGCCTGTTCAATGGTGCTGGAAATTCCAGATGAAATTCCCAAAGCGGCGATCGCAGAGAAGCCCAAACATAGAACTACACCGAGGACTAAGGCTACGATTAAACTATCGATAGCTTTTTTAGCTTCAGCAGTTGCCTCATTTAAAATATCCTCCTCGGCAGCGTTAAGTTGCTCGCTCAATTCGATAAAGTTGTCGATATATTTCTGTCCTTCGCCGGTTTTAAACAAGTCTACTGCTTCTGAATTTTGGTTTTGATTGACTAAAGCAATGATTCTTTGGGAAAAATCATCATACTGCTTTTGAAGTTTAATCATATCTTCGATTCGTTTGAGCTGGTTAAAATCTGGTATCGTATTCCGGGCGATGATTGCTGTTTCATTAAATTGAAAAGTTGCGGTGGTATATTGAAGCATTAATCTTTCATTATTAAAGAGTAAATATCCTCGAAGTGTTCTTACCATATCTTGATAATTATCGTTCAAGTTTTGTGCAACCTTAACAGTAATTTGACTCGATTCTACTTGTCTAAATGTTTGAGAAAATTGAATAATTTTAAGATAAACGAATCCGCTCAACATAAAAAATAATAAAACTGGAAGCGAAAATCCCAAAATCATGCGTTTTTTTAATCTTAAATGGTTCAACATCATAAAAGTTAGGGAGGTAAATGACGATAGATGGGGAGGATTAAGATTCAGTTGCCCCGAGAAAATAACGGGGGTTGGCATAAGTCTAGTTGCGACCCACCCAATGAATTGAATGAAGGTTCAAGGGATGAATGGCATTACTGCACCAGCAACGGGGACTCTAAGTTAATTAGAAAGACGCTCTGTTGAGAACTGGGAGCGTCTTTTTGTTCCAGCTTAAATGGAGTAGGTGGTTAAACCACGGACTTGAGATGCAAAGCGGCTTCTTTGAGTCGTTGGGTACCAATTTTGACTTGAGTGATCCCCGTGGCACTTTGGGAAGCGCCTTGATTCAGTTCGTTCATAGCACAGAGAACTTGTTGGATAGCATTGGCTTGTTCTTTGCTATTGAGAGAGATTTCGGAGACATTGATGGACACTTGATTAATGGCATTTCGCACCCCTTCAAAGGTTGCTG
>NZ_JAFLQW010000325.1 GCF_017313335.1 Phormidium pseudopriestleyi FRX01
GATTGGCACGTCAGAATTGCCGCCATGCAGCAGATTGCTACCGGCTGGTTTGATGACCCCGAAACCGTCGCCTGGTTACGCGATCGCATCGTTTCCGATGACACCTGGCAGGTCCGCGTCGCCGCCCTCCAACTGGCTGCAGCTTGGTTTGAAGACCCGAAAACCTTACCGATTCTGAAAAATATCGCCTCCTCTGACCGCGATCGCCGAGTCCGGGAAGCAGCAGTGTACGAGTTTACTCGCACCTGGAAGGATGACCCGGAACTGTTACCGATTCTCAAATCCCGGGCGACTCAAGACGAACATTGGCAGGTGCGGGTCGCTGCCTTACAGCAACTGGCGACGGGATGGTATGACGACCCGGAAACGTTGCCCATTCTCAAGGTTCAGGCGATCAATGATGCGTCCTCTGATGTGAGAATGACCACCTTGCGGGAACTGGCTTCTGGTTGGTTTGATGACCCAGAAACTTTGCCCATTTTGAAAAGTCGGGCTACATCGGATCAAGGCTGGGATGTGAGAATTGTCGCCATGCGAGAATTGGCAACGGGTTGGAAGGAACATTCGGAAACCTGGGCCCTTGTCAAAAGCCGCGCTCAATCTGATGACAATTGGGCTGTGCGTCTTGCCGGGGCGATCGAGTTGGTGACCCATTGGCCCGAAAACCCGGAAACGTTGGAGATTGTCAAAAACCGGGCTTGTACCGATGAGGATTCGTTTGTGAGACTCTCGGCCCTGCAACAAATGGTCAAGGGGGGATGGGATGACTCCTCTGTATTTGCCTTTTTGTGCGATCGCGCTGTCAATGATCCGTTTGTGCCGTTACAAGATGGTGCACTCAATCCTCGACTCACCGCCCTCGAAGCCATCGTCCAGTATTATGGGGATTATCCAGAAACCCTCCCCTTACTCCGCGATCGCGCCCAATCCGACCCCGATGAAAAAGTGCGGGCCTTTGCTCAATCCGTCTTAGCCACTCCCGGCAAAAACTCGAAATAGTATTTCCGGCTTACCCCTTGACAAAAATCCTATTTTACCCATTAGGCTAACCCTAATCGGTCCCAAGCTCGTCAGGGGTGACCGGCCAGACTGCTGCGTCCCCAACCTAGAAACCCGTTTTAAAACAGAAGTTCTGAGCATCATCTGTCACGACACCGAGAACATAAAAACCGTCAGCAGGCCGGAGTTGCCCCTGGGCGATGGGACCGATGGGAGGAACCTGGAAACTCCATTTCATCCTCCTTACAGGTTTCCCCCCAGACTTAGCCTAATTCGTTGAATAGAAATTATGGAATTATTAACCCTGGTTTTAACAGGAATTCTCACCTTAGTATCCCCCGTTGGGGTGACATTCGATAATATCGCTGAGGGAGATATTCGCGAGGCCCTCCATGATGCCGAACAGTTGGAAGTCCGACTGGATAATGCCCCAAACTACTCTCTACTTAGGGGGAATATCCAACGGTTACGCTTTGCGGGGCGGGGATTGTACGTCACGCCGGAACTTCGCATCGATACGGTTGAAATCGAAAGCGACCCGATCGCCGTAGATATTAACCGTCTCAACCAAGAAAACGCCACCTCGATTCCGCGCTTTCTCCGGGAACCCTTACAGGGGGCGATGCGCGTGGTGATTACCGAGGCCGACCTCAACCGCGCCTTGCGATCGCAGGCAGCCGCTGAGCCCTTACGAGAACTCGGCATCGGGATCACCCGCACCAATGACCCCGAGGCCCAAACCGACCCCCAACGCTTTCAAATTGTCAACCCCGAGGTAGAATTTTTAGCCAATAATCGAGTGCGCTTCCAGTTAGAAATTGAGGATCGCCGAGATAATGAATCCGTGCAAATCGTTTTAGAAACCGGATTAGCCTCCATGAGTGGCGCAAGAATCCAAGCCGTCAACCCGACAATCCTAATTAATAATGAAGAGGCCCCCACTCAATTGATCACGATTTTCTCCCGAATCCTCGATCGCGCCCTAGACCTCAGAAAATATGAAGACCGGGGATTACTTGCCCGGGTTTTAAAATTTGAGCTGGATGCCGATCGCCTAGAAGTTGCCGCCTTTATTCGCATCGATCAGCCCGATGCGTTCTCAGTCGGGACTCCGGAGTAAGTTTTCTGGAACTTTAGCCGATTCCCTTGTAGTTTCTTGCCAAGGACTACCGACATCTTTAATAAAGATGGAGCTATTTGTTTTTCAGGCATTGGCGATCGCCAATTAACCCGATGAGTGGATCAGCGTGGGGAAGAATTCAGGGATTACAACAGATCCCCCGTACTGGATACGAAGGGAACCCTCAGAGGACTGAAACAACTCCTCAGTTCAAAACCACAAAATCCGCATTTCTTATTAGTGAATATTGTTTAACCGTTGAGGAGAACTTTTGATATGCAAAATGGACAAGCTCGTCGCATTCCCCTGGGTGTCATTGCTACCCTCTCCGCTGTTATGGTCGCCGCAGGAGGTGGAACCGCTTGGTGGGCGGTGAATTCTCAAAAGGACGTCACCCTCAATGGCATGAATCCAGTTCCGGTTCAACCCAGGGACCCTGGGGTAAACATCTCGCTCACCCAGGACCCGAGTTTAACTCCTCCCACGGCGCTCAATCCCATCGAGCAATCGGTGCAAATTTATTTGGTTCAAGATACCGGGACCCAATTTGAATTGGCCTCTGTCCCCGTGTCTGTGCAGGCGACGGAACAACCCGATGCCGTGTTAAAAGCCGCCTTTGATCGCTTAGTCACCCAACCGCCCAATGGCGCTGGCTTTAGCTCCATTCCCACTGGCACCCAAGTGCTGAATGTCGAGGTCAAGGAGAATGGTATTTATGTCAACCTCTCCCCTGAGTTTACCTCCGGGGGTGGCAGTAGCTCGATGACCGCTAGATTAGGGCAGGTGGTTTATACCGCGACCACTTTGGATCCGAATGCCTCCGTCTGGATTTCCGTAGGCGGTGAACCGTTGGAAGTATTGGGGGGTGAAGGGTTAGAGATTCCTCTACCGATTACCCGCACTATTTTTGAGTCCGAGTTTCCGCTGTAATTTATTGGCTTGTTGAAAAGCATTGACCCCCCAAGTCTCCCCGATTCACAGGGACTTGGGGGGTCAATCTGTATTTGATAAAAGGGACAAGAAAGCCGGTTTCATCGCCCTTTCTTGGGTGCAAAGACAGCCAAAATTTTTTGAAAAAATCCGGTTTGTCTGACCGTAAGAGTACCCCCTGACTCCCTCACCGTTTTCCATGCAAGCTCAAAGAGCGGAATTGACGAGCTTGTTCTTCAATCCGTTGGGCAAGGCGATCGCACACGAGGTTACATAGCTCAAAAATCAGCGGATCTGCGACGCGATAATAAGCCGAAGTCCCTTCCGTGCGACGACTGAGGATTCCCGCTTGCAGCATGACTTTCAGATGTTTAGAAACATTGGCCTGACTCGTTGTAGTGGCATCCACTAACTCTTGCACGCATTTTTCGCCATCTCTGAGTAAGTTTAAGAGCTTCAAGCGCATGGGCTCACTCAAAATACTGAAATATTCCGCCACTTGTTGCAATACCTCTGGGGGTAAGGGTTGCGCTCGGTTCATGGCTAATAGTCCTAAAGAATTACCCATTTTTCTATTTTCCCATTGTAACATTAAACAGATTTATGACAATTAAGTAATTAAATGGGTCTGACTGTTGTGCCGATTGCCTTGCGCTCAAGACAATCGACTCACCCCAACCGACCAACAACATTACTCGGGGCTAATCCGCATTAAAGGCTGACCGTATTCCACGGGAGTGCCATTTTCGACCAAAATTTCCACCACTTGTCCGGAAACCTCCGCCTCAATTTCATTCATCAACTTCATCGCCTCAATGATGCAGACGGTTTGGCCGAGTTTGATGCGATCGCCGATCGCCACAAAGGACGGTTCATCAGGAGATGGAGAGCGATAGAACGTCCCCACCATTGGGGAAATGACCTCCAAAAACTTGCGATCGTTCGTTCCCGGAGGCGAAGCACTTAACCCCGTTCCTCCCGGTGAATGAACCCCCGTCGCCCCCGAGGGACTCGATGTTGGCGGTGCAGGAATGGTGGGTTCAACAGGAGGACCCGAAGGCGCGATCGCCCCAGTTCCCTCCGCCACCGGAGTCAAACCCGGAGCAACCGGGATCCCCGCCCCCTCGGCAATCATCCTGTCCTTGCGTAGGGTCAGCTCAAAATCGCCACTTTTTAAAATCAGCTCAGAAATATCCGTTCCATTGAAAACCCCAAGCAGCTCACTCAGTTGGCTTAAATCCAGTTGCACAGTTTCTTTGACCCCGTAAAATCAACGTTATTCTTCTCTAGTTTTTCCCCATCCAGCCGAACGGTGGGCGATCGCCTCAAATCCCCGGGATAGACCCACTGCGATCGCCCTCCAAGGCGGCCCAGGAGAGCGAATCAACACCACTCTCCCGAGTGCAAAGACGCACGAGGACTTGACCAGGCGGTGCAGCGAAACTCTATGATTCTCGGCCCAGATAGGAATCGTTACGGGTATCGATTTTAATCCGTTCACCGATCGTAATGAACAACGGAACCATCACCTCAGCCCCAGTTTCCACCGTCGCGGGTTTAGTTCCACCCGTTGCAGTATCCCCTTTGATACCCGGATCGGTTTGCGTCACTTCCAAAACGACCGAGTTGGGCAGTTCGACTTCCAGCACTTGTTCGCCCCAATGGACGACATTTACTTCCATCCCTTCCTTAAGGTACTTGACGCGATCGCCAATTTGCTGTTCACTCAAACGGCTCTCTTCATAGGTTCCCATATCCATAAACACTAACTGTTCACCTTCTCTATAGGTGTACTGCATCGTGTTTTTTTCTAACGTCGCTTGTGGCAAGCTCTCTGCCGCACGAAACGTGCGCTCAATCACGCTGCCATTCTGCACATTCTTTAATTTCGTCCGAACAAAGGCCGAGCCTTTACCGGGTTTGACATGGAGGAATTCAATCACCCGCCACACAACCCCATCTAATTCAATTGTGACGCCGGTGCGAAAGTCGTTACTGGAGATCATGAATCTTTATTCGTGGAGAATAATCGGGATTTTATTTTACCGCGAATTCTCCCCTTGAATGGGATTGGATCAAATTGTCACTTTCCGATCCCCTCCCATCCTTGGTAAGAATTCCCTAGGGATGCCCCCGTGCAACTTCCCTCGGTATGGGAAGATTGATCCATGCCGATTAAAAAGGATTCAGAGAGATATTGATGCTGGCTTCAACTAAAAAAATTACAAATTTATGGCAACGCGGCCTCAAAGCCGCTTTATTGGTCGTACTGATGACCAGTCTCTCCCTGGGACTGAGCTCCGCTTGGTGGGATGGCAGCAACAGTTCCACAACGAATCGCACCAGTGTCCTCCCCCAAGGCAATGCCATCACCGATGGGAAAGCCCTGTTGCGATACGCCTTACCCATTGAAAATCAAGCCATCCGCGAGGCCCAAAGCAGTTTAGAAGATATTTCCCAGCAACTGCGCGGGAAACGCTGGAGTCCGATCACCAGTGATATCACCAAAACTGCCGGGATTTTTACCAATCTCCAGGGGGATATCTTGGAGGATATTCCCGAATCGCAACAAGCGAATGCCAGTGCTATCCTCGCCCAAATTCAAGAGGAAATTGGCATTTTGCGATCAACAGTCGAGATTCAGGATAAACCCGCCACTCAGGAGGGACGCGATCGCCTCCTGGGTTTAGTCGGCCAACTCGAAGAAATGATGGTTGGTGAATTCCCTTATCAAGTCCCCGCAGAATATAGCCATCTGCCTCAACTCCTGGGTCGCGCCACCATAGCAGTGGAAACCAACCAAGGCAATCTTACTGTAGTCCTAGACGGATATAGCGCCCCGGTGACTTCCGGCAACTTTGTGGACCTCGTTGAGCGCGGATTTTATGATGGCTTAGAATTTATTCGCTCAGAAGATTTCTATGTCCTCCAAACTGGGGATCCCGTAGGACCAGACCAAGGATTTATCGACCCGGATACCGGAGAATATCGCAATATTCCCCTAGAAGTCCTCGTCCGAGGAGATATTCAACCCACTTATGGGATTACCTTGGAAGAGGCCGGACGATTTCGAGAACAGCCGGTACTCCCTTTCTCAGCGTTTGGGACTGTCGCAATGGCCCGCCCAGAAGATAACCCCGATGGTGCTTCTTCGCAGTTTTTCTTCTTCCTGTTTGAACCGGAGTTAACTCCTGCCGGGCTCAATTTGCTCGATGGTCGGTACTCGGTGTTTGGCTATGTGGTCGAAGGGAAGGAGATTTTAGAAAAGCTCAAACAGGGAGATCAGATTCTCTCGATGAAAGTGGTTCAAGGGATCGAAAATTTCGTTCCCGCCCAAACTAGCTAAGGGTTGAGGATTCACCGAAACTGCTGATTAGCAGCAGTTTCAAAGCAGAAGTCTAGTGGGTGTTTCCACTAGACTTTACTCTTTTTGGGGGTTAGGTCTGCTAAACCCGCACCCGTCAACGGTGGGGCTATACTAACAAAGCCCGTACTTCGACCCTTCGACCCTTCGACTGGCTCAGGGCTCAGGGCAGGCGTTGCTCAGTAGACCCCTGCGCGGGCTAATAGAGGATACAGACTTGAGACAACCGGATTTGGTATGAAGAAGGCTCCAGAAAATTCCCCTTCGGTTCGAGAGTTGGGGGAACAGGGACTGTTAAAACGATTGCAGCGATTTTGTCCACCGGAGTGGGTGGGGGATGATGCAGCGGCGATCGCCATGACACCGTCAGCGAATCGATCGCTGGTGGTGACGACGGATATGTTGGTGGATGGGGTGCATTTTAGCGATCGCACCACTTCGGCTGAAGATGTGGGGTGGCGGGCGGCAGCGGCGAATTTATCGGATTTAGCGGCAATGGGTGCTACTCCGTTAGCAATCACTGTCAGTTTAGGATTGCCAGGGGATACGCTAGTGTCTTGGGTGGAGGGCGTTTATACCGGGATGGTGAGTTGTCTGGACCGTTATCAGACGGCGATCGCCGGTGGGGATGTTTGTAAATCCCCGGTGAATGTCATTTCGATTACGGCGTTTGGTTGGGTGCCCACAAACCGGACAATTCGACGGCAGAATGGGAAACCGGGGGATGCGATCGTGGTAACTGGAGTGCATGGAGCCGGACGAGCCGGATTAGAGTTGTTGCTGCATCCGGAAACGGGAAATGATTGGTCAGAAGCGGAGACTCGGGAATTAATTAGCGCTCATCAGCGTCCGAACCCGCGACTGGATGTGTTACCGATGCTGTGGGAGGTGATGGGGGAGGGGGGAGAAATTGCTGGAATGGATAGTTCTGATGGGTTAGCCGATGCGATCGTGCAAATTGCCCGAGAAAGTGGGGTTGGGGCGATCGTAGACCGTGCTGTGATTCCTCTGCCACCGAGTTTGAGCCAAAGAGTCGGGGAAGAACGGGCCATCGAGTGGGCCTTGTACGGCGGAGAAGATTTTGAACTCGTGCTCGGCTTACCTTGGACGGTAGCGCGTGAGTTCGTCAAACGACTGGGAAACGGAGCGGCGATTGTTGGGACCTTAACAAAAAGCACCAGAGTGTGTCTAACTGACTCCACTGGTGCTTATGCTGACGAAGTGATCACCCAAAGTTTGGGTTTTCAGCATTTTTAAGCTGAAGGTGATGAGTTTTGAAAAGTGAACGAATCAGTCCGAAATAAAAACTCATTGCCCGCTTACTTTTATGCTTGCCATTTTTGAGCGACGAGTTCGGCTAAGTCAACTACACGCTGACTGTAACCCCACTCATTGTCGTACCAGCCGATGACTTTTACCATGTCTCCATCCATGACCATCGTCAAGCTCGCATCGACAATAGACGATGCATCATGACCTTTATAGTCAGAGGAAACTAAAGGTTCATCACTGTATTCCAAAATGCCTTTCATTGAACCTTGAGCGGCTGCTTCTAAGACTTCATTGACTTGTTCGGCAAAGGTGTTTTTCTGAACTTGAGCCACAAAATCTACGACCGAAACGTTCGGTGTTGGCACACGCATCGCGATCCCATTCAACTTACCGGCCATCTCTGGAATGACTAAAGCCACGGCTTTAGCTGCACCCGTGGAAGTCGGGACGATATTCAATGCAGCAGCACGAGCACGACGCACATCCCGGTGACTGGAATCAAGCAACCGTTGGTCGCCGGTGTAGCTGTGGGTTGTGGTCATCATGCCTTTGATGATGCCAAAGTTGTCGTTGATGACTTTAACGATCGGTGCTAAACAGTTGGTCGTACAGCTGGCATTACTGATGATGTCGTACTCGTTGGGGTCGTACTGTTCATGGTTAACTCCCATGACAAAAGTGCCAACTTTGCTGCCTTTTCCAGGAGCAGTAATCAACACCTTTTTTGCACCTGCTTGAATATGCTTTGAGGCACCTTCTTCGGTTACGAAGACCCCGGTGGATTCAATAACCAAATCAACTCCCCAAGCAGCCCAGGGCAAGTTTAAGGGATTGCGATCGGAGACACATTTAATGGTCTTGCCGTTGACGGTAATGGAGTTTTCATCGGCACTAATGTCAGCATTCAACGTTCCCAACATGGAATCATATTTGAGTAGATGGGCGTTGGTGCTTGGGTCGGAGGTATCGTTCACACCGACCAGTTCGAGTTGGCTGTTGGATCTGGTTAACCAGCAGCGCAGGAAGTTGCGTCCGATACGTCCAAAACCGTTAATCGCTACTCTAATCACTGCGTCTTGCCCCTTTCTTTAATCTAAAACTGCCTAACGTAATGAACCCAATCATATCGCAACAGGTGTAAATTTCGATCAGATTTTTTAAAGTCTGGGGAGCGAGGTAGAGTGCGGTGGGAGCGGGTACTGTGGGTTTTGATAAAGGTGGTGAGTTTGGATATAAATTTGGACGGGTTTGGGAACCCAGGTGCGGATTTTGGGCCAGTCGCACCAATGACGACGCAGTAAGGTTGAAGCTATTGGCAGGGTTTGGGATTGTAAAATTTGCCAGCGTAGGTGAATCTGTCTAGTCTTGAAGGCGATCGCGACTTGTTGGCAAATCTCCTCAGTTTTGATCAGTGCTGTGTTGTCCAGATGGGTCGAGGGATTTGTACCTACAGTAGAGTTTAATTGAGGTGGTTCTTGCTGAAGGTTTAGGGGGGAGATTTCCCTGAATAAGGGAGTTTCTTCGGGGTAATTTAAGCCGGGATCGGATGCCGATCGCGGTGCAACTAACCATTCACAAGCCTCAACCAGTTCAGCAGCGCGATCCCATTTCGGCAGGGTAGCAAAGGCGTCGGCCCCGATAATCCAATACCACTGGCTATCAGGGTAGCGTTGTTGGAGGGTTTGCCAGGTGACGATCGCATACCCGGCTTTGGGGTCTTCTGAGGGGGGTGGACCGAGGTCAAAGGCTTTTTCTGGGGCGATCGCCAACCGTACCATTTCCTGGCGATGCTCAAACTCTACCTGGGATTGCTGATGGGGATCACGCTTGTGGCGATCGCTGACCCAGATAATCTGGTTTAATCCCACCTGTTCTAAGGCCGCATAAGCGATTCCCAAATGCCCCCAATGAATCGGGTCAAAGGTTCCGCCTAAAATCGCTCTTTTTTTGATCGGCGATTGCTGCATTCTTTCCCGTAAACTTTGTTGGACATGGCTGTTACTTCACCTCGGTCATTTTCGGTTGGATTGGCCAGTGCGAAGGTCACCAATGATGGCAATAATAACCCGATCTGATTTCCTATCCCGGCTTTTTAGGGGGATTTTTTCCGGAAATACCCGAGCAACCGATGGAGGCACTTGTGCGATCGCCAGAGTGCTTTCCCCTTTGTTCTGCTACGTTTCAGCAGCGTACTCTGGCCTAACTTAAGTGAGATTTTTAGCCCACTTGTTTCGGTTACGAGCTATTTTCCGTTTTTCTTAACCATCGGTTATGGTAAACACACCAAAAACCTTTGACCCTAGAAAAATCTCGGGAAAAAAGACCGGATGGGGTGTATTCGACAATAGAATCGAAAAATGCTTCTTCAGGGAGAGCGCTCAATTTCTGTTATGACTGTATCGTACAAAAACAATTCTTGATATGATATCGCGTGTTATTGGCGTGGTGTGGTGTGTAAGGAGCTTACAATGCACAATTCTATCGATCTAAGTGGCAAACCCTTTCATTTCATCGGAATCGGTGGAATCGGAATGTCAGCGCTTGCCTACATTTTAGCGAAACGGCAGGTCCCGGTATTTGGATCCGATATCCGATCAAGCCATATCACTCAACGCTTACAAGAAAATGGAGCGCAAATTTTTTGGCGTCAAGATGCCAGCAACCTGGATTTTTACCGACAAAAGAGCGCCTCAACCGATGAAGCGGAAGTTTTGATCTCAGCAAACGGGGAGGGGTCTGGCGGTTTCGCGGCGATCGCACCGAAACCGGGAAGATTAGCCGCCAACGAAATCCCCTCCCCAGTTAATTTGCCCCAAGTAATTTGCTCAACGGCGATCGATGGAGCCAATAGCGAATATCAAGCCGCCTTAGACCTCGGCTGTCCCATCTTTCACCGATCCGACTTACTCGCTGCTTTAATTTCCGAATATCAAAGCATTGCCGTCGCCGGAACTCACGGAAAGACCACAACAAGCTCAATGCTGGCTTATGTCCTGTTAAAGGCCGGTTTAGACCCCACAATTGTGGTAGGGGGAGAAGTCAAAGCCTGGGACGGCAACGCTCGTCTGGGAGAAGGACCCTATCTAGTCGCCGAAGCTGACGAATCCGATGGGTCCCTCGCCAAACTCTCAGCCAAAATTGGCGTCGTGACCAACATCGAACTGGACCATCCGGACCACTACCAGAGCTTGGATCAAGTCATCGAGATTTTTGAAACCTTTAAAGAGCGCTGCACCAATTTAGTCGGATGCATTGATTGCCAAACCGTGCGCGATCGCATTCAACCGAGTATCTCCTACAGCCTCAACCTCGACTCCGGTGCCGACTACACCGTAGACTGCATCGCCTATAGAGCCGACGGCACCACAGCCCGGGTTTGGGAGCGAGGTCAAATTCTCGGTCAACTGTCCATTTCCCTACTCGGTGCACATAACCTGAGCAACGCTCTAGCCGTCGTTGCCGTCGGACGCTTGGTCGGTTTAGACTTCGCGACCATTGCCCGGGAAATTGCCACATTTGACGGTGCAGCCCGCCGGTTTGAGACCCGAGGCAAATACAATGACATCCAATTTGTAGATGACTACGCCCATCACCCGAGTGAAATTCGGGCCACCCTCCATGCTGCCAGTCTGCAAACCAAAGGATTGCGTTCTCGTTCAAATCGCGTTGTCGCCGTATTTCAACCCCATCGGTACAGCCGAACTCGGGTCTTTTTAGCCGAGTTTGCTGAATCATTTAGCGATGCTGATTTAGTTGTGGTGACCGACATTTACAGTGCCGGGGAAAGTAATGAATTTCAACTGAGCGGACAACAAGTCGCCGATGCGATCGCCGCTCATCATCCTCGGGTGCATTACAGTCCTTCTATGTCTGAAGTGAGTGAGTTTCTCAGCGAAGCCTTACTCCCTGGAGACCTCGCCTTATTTCTGGGGGCTGGTAATTTGAATCAGATCATTCCGGAAGTCATGGCATTTCATCAACAGGTCGAGCAAACGGCTCTGGCAGAAGCACGCCATCGAGCCTGAGCGCCAGTAAGTTTCTAGGGAACCTCGGGCGATCGCTCCTCGAAATACCCTGGATGATTTACTTTCACAAACATTGGTCTATAGGGATTTAAGCACCTGGATTATCATGACTCTTTCCTCCGATACTGTAAGCATCCTCAGCCCTTCCGTGGTTAAGCAACCGGCCAAGAATCCACATCTGACTCCCGTCAACGGGGATCGAGATCGCTCCGAGTCTATTTATTTAGCTGGAACCGCTTGTCAGATTAAGTCCAATGTTTCCTTATCAACATTTACCTCATTTCGAGTTGGGGGTCCTGCTGAATGGTACGTTGCACCGAAACAGATAGAAGAGGTCCAAGCCTGTTTAGAATGGGCCAGGGCTGAAGGATTACCCGTCACCTTCTTGGGTGCGGGTTCTAATCTCTTAGTTAGCGATCGCGGCATTCCCGGTTTGGCGATTTCTACACGCCATCTGCGCTATAGCCGCTTTAATCCCGAAACAGGTCAAGTCACCGTTGCAGCAGGTCAGTCCCTGCCTCGTCTAGCTTGGCAAGCTGCTCAATTGGGATGGGAAGGACTAGAGTGGGCCGTAGGAATTCCCGGCACCCTCGGGGGAGCTGTCGTGATGAATGCCGGTGCTCACGGGAGTTGTGCCTCTGAGATTTTAGTGAATACTCAGGTGGTGTCCCGTCAGGGAAACATCTCCATCCTGACCCCGGAAGCGTTGGGGTATAGCTATCGCACCTCGATCCTCCAAAGGGGCGATCGCCTAGTCACAGAGGCCACCTTTCAACTCCAACCCGGCGCAGACCCCGCTCGGGTCCAATCTACCACCTCCGAACAACTCGAACATCGCAAATCCACCCAACCCTATCACCTGCCCAGTTGTGGCAGTGTCTTCCGCAATCCTGACGGCTCCCCAGGGGCGGGATGGTTAATTGAGCAAGCCGGACTTAAAGGATATCAAATTGGCAGTGCTCAGGTGGCCGAACGTCATGCCAACTTTATTGTGAATCGTGGCGGCGCAAAAGCCAGCGATATTTTCCAGTTGATTCGCTATGTTCAATCCCGAGTCGAGGAACATTGGGCTGTACTTTTAGAACCAGAAGTTCGCACGATTGGCGAGTTTCAAGCCCTGTAACCTCACGGACTGAAAGGCGATCGCGCCCCATTGTTCCCCGTCCAACCCGGTGATCCCCCTGGCTGGGTCAATGGCATACTGCAATTATCGCGTGGTAGTATTGCTAAGGGTAATGCCCACAAGGGTCTGATTCTGAGCGCGACCAACCCCAGACGTTCAGTCTGATCCGGTCAAGCGGTAGGAGACAACCGTTAACTCGATTGACTGCTAAACTCTCTGTTTAAGATTCAAGCAGAGAACATCCGTTAAAACGCCAGAGCTTCAGCACTCAACAGTACGGTGAGGCACACCGGAACTGGCTCTTACATCGAGGGCAAAACGCTTGGAGAAGGCGGCACTTGTCTCCTAAAAGTTTCCTAAAATAGGAGACTATTTTAGGGTCAGTCCCCTTGAGGAACCAAGAATCCACAGCAGCGATCGCGCCGCTCAATCATGCCAACATCGATTTGAACCCATACAGAGTTAACCCGTTATGGCAGGAAAAGGACAGGGAGGATTTGGTTTCGGTCTCGGCAAAATGAAAGAGCTGACTGAAGCCTTTAAAAAAGCTCAACAAGTACAAGAAGGTGCTAAAAAGCTTCAAGAAGAATTAGATGAACTCGAAGTCATCGGAGAAGCCGGTGGTGGTTTGGTTAAAGTGATTTTAAGCGGCAACCAAGAACCCCGTCGGGTCGAAATTTCCCCCGATGCTCTCGGTGAAGGCGCCGAAGTGGTTTCTGAACTGGTGATCGTTGCGATGACAGATGCATATAATAAATCCACCGCAACTATGCGCGAACGGATGGAAGAATTAACAGGTGGGCTAAATCTGCCCGGTCTGTAACTGCTATAGCTCAGGCAGTCGTCTTGGTATCGAGTCTAATCCATATCAACTACTTTTCAACAAGATCTAGCTGGCTTTCTGCTGTGTCAAGTAAGCCAGCTAATTTTATTAAGGGCTTTAATTCCGGTGTGAATTGGAGTGATCCCGTTTAAAATCTCGGTAAGGGTATTCCAAAAAATAAATCATTCCTATTCAGTTTTTAAAGAAGTAGGGTGGGCATTGCCCACCTTCTGTTCGGTGGCTTCACCACCCTACAATTGCTATTTTATTTTTTGGAGTTCCCTAATATAGAAGGCGATCGCCTGTTCCATCTATTATCCTTAGTCTCTAACTGCGAATAACTCACCCATGCCCTATAAACTCTTATTTGTCTGTCTTGGAAATATCTGCCGTTCACCCGCAGCGGAAAATATTATGAACCACCAAATCGCAGACAGAAATCTCCAGGATCAGATTATCTGTGACTCTGCCGGGACTTCGGCTTATCATGTGGGGAGTCCGCCCGATCGCCGCATGGTTGCCGCAGCAAAACAACAGGGACTCTCCTTTATTGGCGAAGCGCGACGCTTTCACCCCGCAGACTTTCAAAAATTCGACCTGATTTTAGCGATGGATCGGGAAAACTACGCCGATATCATCTCCCTTGACCCCAAGGGTCAGTATCGCCAAAAAGTCCGCATGATGTGCGATTTCTGTCGCGATCGGCCTGAAAAAGAAGTCCCCGACCCCTATTATGGCGGTCCCGATGGCTTTAACAATGTCATCGATCTGCTCACCGATGCCTGTGAAGGGCTTCTGGATTATGTCATTGAGCAGCAAAATGTTAAGGTGAGTCCTTAACCCATAAAAGGCGTTGGTTGGGACAGCCAATTATCAACCGGAAACCGAGTTGGGTTGCCCGGTTTTTTTGTAAAGAGGCTGATTCAATCGGATTAGGGCGACGGTGCATCGGGTTTCATTGCGTTTCCTGAGCATTTTCCAACAGTCTGACCCCCCACAACAAGGTAAAGGCAATGACAGTCATCATCAGCACCATTTGATTAGCTCGTTGATAATCCTGCATTTGTACTGCATCATAAATCGCTAGGGGTAAAGTTTGGGTCCGTCCGGGAATACTGCCAGCAACCATCAAAGTCGCCCCGAATTCTCCTAACCCTCGGGCCACACTTAACCCAAACCCGGCCAATACTCCACGATAGGCTAAGGGTAAACTAATCAGCCATAAAACTTCGAGTTCCGATGCGCCTAAAGTGCGGGCGGCAGCTTCGAGTTCAGGGTTGACACTGGCGATCGCCACCCTTGTGGATTCCACCATTAACGGCAGTGCTACCACCGTCGAGGCGATCGCTGCTGCTTGCCAAGTAAATAATAACTGAATTCCCAAGACTTCCTGAATCGGACTGCCTCGTCCTAATGCCAGCAATAGCCCATAACCCACCACACTCGGAGGCAGTACCAGGGGTAAATTTAACACCGTCGAAACCAGCAGTTGTCCCGGGAAACGGGTTCTTGCCAAGAAAATGCCTAGCCCTAACCCTAAAGCTAAAATTGCTACGCTGGCAAATCCTATAACTTGTAATGATAAAAATAACGGTTGCCAAATCATTTTATAGGTTCCTCTCCCGGCAAAACAAACCCATGTTTTTGCATTAAATTTCTACCTTTATTGCTATTAATAAACCCAGCAAACTGCTTGGCACTCTCCGGATGAAGGGCAGTCTTGGGGACAACTAACATCTGCTCAATCGGCTGATGTAAATCCTCGGAAATTAAGATCCATTGACCCGGATAATTCAGACTGTTCGACAACGCCACTATCGCCACATCAACATTGCCGGATTCTGCATATTGCTGAGTTTGTCTGATGTTTTCCCCTAATACCAACTTGGGCTGAAGTTCATCCCAAATTCCTATAGATTCCAATGCCTGTTTAGCCGCAATTCCGTAGGGGGCATGGTCTGGATTTGCGATCGCCACTCGTTCAATTTCTGAGCTTGTTAAATCCTGAAGTTCTTTTATATTAAGGGAGCTATCTTCCCGATGCCACAGAGTAATTCGTCCCACCCCATACAATGCTTTTGTCTCCGAGAAAACCAGCTCTTTTTTATCTAAATCTTCAATAGATTTTTTATCGGCTGCCACAAATAAATCAACAGGTGCACCTCGCTCAATTTGCTGTGCAAGTTGCCCTGTAGAACCCAAGTTAATCATCACCTTATTCCCCGTTTCCTGTTCCCAGAGCTTGGCGATCGGGGGTAAGACTTGATTCAAACTTGCCGCTGCGGAAACCGTTAGAGTCACAGTTGCAGAGGATGAGTTAGGCGAATGGGTCCCAGGAGATGTCCCACAAGCTACCAGCAGCGCTATCAGGGCATAAACCATATACCTCAGAGGTTTTGGCCGAGGGGTGTCCATAGTTGGGGCGTTTGAACTGAGTCGGAATCCTGCTATTATACTGGCATTCTGCTAAAATACTTGCACAATCAGGGGTCTGGTTTGGGGGTGTCTGCAAAAACCCACACCCTTAAAAGTCTGGATCCACAGACTCAGCCCGCCTGCGCGCCCTACTCTATAAAAACGACTTTTCATAACCGGATTGGGTATCAGATGAGGTATGAGGTAGCCCGGGCTTTTTGGGTTATAGCGGGTTTTGCCGGAATTATGCAGCGCGAGTGGCGGTGGATTCAGCCGGTGTTGGTGAATGGGTGAGTCGGTTCACCGAAGCGATCGCTACCCAATCCCACCCTAAACATAATCATGCTAAATGCTATGTCCCCCTATAGAGTAAATTCTCCGCTACAATCAACGGGACTGCTTCTTCTCACAAAAAAATCAAAACCGCGATAATTATGGACATACAAGCCGCCGTTGCTTGGCAAGCCGGAGCACCTTTAAGTTTAGAAACTGTACAACTTGAAGGTCCCCAAGCCGGAGAAGTTATGGTGGAAATCAAAGCTACCGGAGTTTGTCATACCGATGCCTATACTCTATCTGGAGCAGACCCGGAGGGACTGTTTCCGGCTATTTTGGGCCATGAAGGGGCTGGAGTTGTGGTGGAAGTCGGCGATGAAGTCAAAACTCTTAAAGTGGGCGATCGCGTCATTCCCCTCTATACCCCTGAATGTCGTCAATGCAAATACTGTCTCAGCAACAAAACCAACCTCTGTCAAGCAATCAGAACCACCCAAGGCAAAGGAGTCATGCCTGATGGCACCAGTCGCTTCTCCCTCAACGGTGAAAAAATCCATCACTACATGGGAACCTCCACCTTTGCCAACTTCACCGTTCTTCCAGAAATCGCCGTCGCCAAAATCCGGGACGACGCCCCCTTAGATAAAGTCTGTCTGATTGGTTGTGGAGTCACAACCGGCATCGGCGCAGTCATCAACACCGCCAAAGTCGAACCAGGCTCAAACGTCGTCGTCTTTGGATTAGGGGGAATTGGACTCAACGTCATCCAAGGAGCGCGTTTAGTGGGAGCCAACCAAATTATTGGCATTGACCTCAATCCCGCCAAACGGGACCTCGCTGAAAAATTTGGCATGACTCATTTCATCAACCCCAACGATGTAGAAGATGTTGTTGCAGCCATCATCGACCTCACCGATGGCGGTGCCGACTACAGCTTTGAATGTATCGGCAACGTTAACGTCATGCGTCAGGCCCTCGAATGTTGTCATAAAGGCTGGGGCGAATCTGTAATCATTGGCGTCGCGGGGGCGGGCCAAGAAATTAGTACCCGCCCCTTCCAACTCGTCACCGGGCGGGTTTGGCGAGGAAGCGCTTTTGGTGGAGCCAGAGGTCGCCGGGATGTGCCTAAAATCGTCGATTGGTACATGGATGGTAAAATCGACATCGATAGTCTGGTCTCCCATATCATCCCCGTCAATCGTATCAACGAGGCTTTTGACCTGATGCACGCCGGGGAAGGCATTCGCACCGTTGTCACATTCCCCGAATCATGACCCTTACCCTAACTCAGCAAAATCGTTCCTTTGGTGGAACCACCCAGTTTTATCAGCATTCCTCCCAATGCTGCAACGCTCCGATGCGGTTCTCAGTGTATATTCCTTCCCAAGCGTCCCAGCAGCCGGTTCCCATTCTGTATTGGCTATCGGGGCTAACTTGTACTGAAGAGAACTTTATGACTAAAGCTGGGGCACAACGTCTGGCAGCCCAATATGGCTTGCTGTTGGTCGCCCCAGACACCAGTCCCCGCAATCTGGGACTGCCAGGAGAAGATGACCGCTGGGATTTCGGGAGTGGAGCCAGCTTTTATGTAGATGCGACGGAATTGCCCTGGGCTAAACATTATCAGATGTACCGCTATGTCACCGAGGAACTTCCCGCCCTGATTGAGGAGAATTTCCCAGTGGATCCGACCCGTCAGAGTATTTTCGGTCATTCGATGGGGGGACATGGAGCGCTCATTTGTGCCTTACGCCATCCCTCCCGTTATCAGTCAGTCTCCGCCTTCGCCCCCATTACAGCCCCCATGTCTTGTCCTTGGGGGGAAACGGCATTTCGCGGCTATTTGGGAGAGAATCGTCAAAGTTGGGCTGCCTATGATGCGAGTGAGTTAGTGAAGACTTCAACTTGGCAGGGTCCGATTTTGATTGACCAAGGGGACGCGGATTCGTTTTTGGACCAGGGTCAGTTATTACCGGAACGGTTTGAGACAGCTTGTCAGCAGGCGGGGATTGACCTGCGGTTACGGATGCGATCGGGGTACGATCATAGTTATTACTTTATTGCCAGTTTCATCGATGACCATCTCCGCCATCATGCGGAGGCGTTAGGTTGTGTTTAGGATTTTTGGGGGCGAAGGGATACCACTCTCGCCACCAACACCGCCCGAACCACAAAAGTCAAGGCAGCGAATCTCAACCTTGATAGGAAGCCGTTTCGGAATTTCGTAGGGGTCAGCGAATAGGTGGAGATTGACACTGCGATTGTGCAATGTTAAGCTATTATTATCTGCTCGATAAAGTTAGCAAATTTATTTGCTAACCACTGTCTAATTAATAGTAGGTTGTCTTGAAAGTTTTTCTTGTTAGTAGGAATTCTTTTTCTTGGACATAGTTATGCCGCAGATAGAAATATGCCTTTTTGTAGTAATCAAATTAAATAAAATTTATGGCAATAGACTTTGGCAGTATCAAAACCTACAATCCTGATAGAGGATTTGGATTTGTCGGTGGCACTTTTGCAAATTCATATAGACAAGTGTTTTTTCATATTAAAACCATTAAGAGACAATGTTCTGAATTAGCCGAAAAATTAGAGAGTGGCGAAAACTTTAGAGAAGTTAATTTATGGTATCAAACTGAAACCACAGAAAAAGGAGAACAAGTTAGTCTTGTTTGGCTAAATGTAGACGATATTCCTCAAGTTTTGAAACAAGAATTATCTGATTTGATTGAAAAATTAGAGAATATCTGGAAAGATTTAAGCTCTCCAAAACCTATTTGGCTGGACCTTGTAACGATAGAGTTGATTGGAGCTAATCGTAGAAATGAATTAAGTATTGCGCGAGATAACTTACAGAGCCAACGCAGACAAGCACAAGAGGAGCAACGCA
>NZ_JAFLQW010000209.1 GCF_017313335.1 Phormidium pseudopriestleyi FRX01
AAAGCCTCTTTTGTGTATATGCACGAATATCAGATTCAAGAGATTTACCACAAGTGGAAAACATCACAAATCAATCAAGTTTCTGCGGTGGCTTTTGGATTTGACGATGGAGAAGTGTTCCATGTTTACACTTCTCATCCAAAAACTCATTTTTCTGGTCTTCCAGTTCCTTCCGCCATTCATTTTTTACCCAAAATATCCAGGAATGAGGAAGGGTTTACTCTGGCTAATTCACTCGTTAATAGCCAACTTAGGGAACGGGAAAATCTTACTCATTCTGTAATTATTTTATTAGCGATCGAACAAGACAAATTACAACATCGGGTTTTTATTACTCAACCGGATGGTTCTCTGTCTGAGGGAATTGTTAAATTTATCCCTCAACGTTGTGAACTTTATTCCCGCAGTCAAGGGTTGCTAGAAACATCAGTCCTTGAGGAGTGCAAGGTAGGAGTAGTCGGATTAGGGAGTGGCGGTTCTTCTGTGGCCATAGAGTTAGCCAAAGCAGGAGTCGGTAAGTTTGTTTTAATTGATTTCGATCGCTTAGAATTATCCAATGTTGCCCGTCATGTTTGTGGTGCTGGTGATTTAGGACGTTATAAAACTAAAGCAGTTAGGGATTTATTATATGGAAAAAATCCCTATATTCAAGTAGAAACGGCTGAAATAGATATTAATACCAGTTTTGAAAAAACTAAAATGTTACTTAGAGATTGCGATCTAATTATTGCTGCCAGCGATAATAATCGCAGTCGCTTTAATCTCAACAGTATTGCTCTTGAGTATAAGATTCCGGCGATTTTCGGGAGAGCTTTAACTCGTGCTTGTGGTGGAGATGTTTTAAGAGTTCGCCCTTTTGAGGGACCTTGTTTAGCTTGTGTTTTTACTAAAGAATTATTAGAATCTCGCCAAGAGGAAGTTTCTCAATTTAGACAAGCTAGAGAGGATAATCCTGCTTATGTTCCTGATGATGAAGTTAAAGCAACAATTCAAGTAGGTTTATCTTCTGATATTTTGCCAATCTCCAATATGATTGTCAAATTAGCGTTGCAGGAACTATCTCGCGGTAAAGATAGCGGGATTAAGTCTTTAGAGGAAGATTTGATTGCTGACTTTTATATTTGGGCTAATCGTCGCGAAAATACTTATGAAAGTTGGCCAAAGATGGAATATGGATCGAAAACTCCTTCTATTTTACGATGGTATGGAGCCAAATGGGAACGCAATTTATCTTGTGAAGTTTGTGGAAATATCCCAGGTCCTAACAACGCTGACGATAATTTCTTTGGGTAGCATATAGAGAAAACATTTTCAAGTTTAACGATAATTTCTGTGATTGGATAACTTTTTGAGAAGATTGATCCCTGTAACAAGATTAAATTCGGTGCGTTACACTCCGCTGCGCTACATTAACGCACCCTACCGATTAAATTTACCTCGTAGGGGCGCTACAGAAAAGCGCCCTGACTTCGGTGCGTTACATTCCGCTCCATTAAAGCACCCTACCCGACCTAGCCAACTAAGCTTGTCACCTTGGCTGGGTCAGAAAAAGCGGGCATAATAAACCGATATTTATCCTCTAAACTGACATAACCTAAATTAACCGACAGTTCCATGAATTCCAGCAAAAACCGTCTTAATTCTCCTAGAACTTGTTGCCGATCCAATTCATACTTGGTTAACCTCTCCTCATACCCAAACTTGCTGATTTGACAAATTACTCGATCGCCCACCGGCGTTCAAATTATCGTAATGTCATAACTTTCGGCAAAATCTAGACGGATAGATTTTCCCCGATCGCACTCGCCAATTTGTTCGGGAAAGCGATCTGTCAGTAACATACAAATATCCGGGTCAAAAAATACCGAAAACTGGAGCATTCCAATTTCCACAACTACCAGCCGATCGCCCGGATGACTCGCCGCCCACTCCCGAAACGCTTTGGCCCTTTCTGCTGGAGTTGCCCACCCGACCCGTGAGGGGGGTGCGTAAGTCCTAATTATTGCAACACTCGCACGAACAAAGCTGGAGTCACTATTTGAGTGCCTTGATAGTATTTTAACCAGAGCAAATGGTTATCCACTGAAACCAAATAATCCGCTTTTGCCTCATAAGCTGCTGCTAAAAATTTATTATCATCTGGGTCAATTTCATCAAGTCGAGTGGCTTGATATGCACCGAGAATATGCAAGGCGATCGCTCTGATATCGACCAGTAAATCTTCGATATCGGCTGGCTGGACTCCCCGCCTCATCAGCCGACTGACTAGCTCCTGAAGCAACGGTGGAGCCATGACTAAACTAAACCTTCCCTCACGCCACAATCTTAAAACTTGGCGGGGACTACTGTTACTTGTTGGACGAAGGAGCGCGGCAATAAATGCAGAAGTATCAATCACAACTTTAAGCATCAAAATTCGTCCCATTTACAGAGGGTTCTGAGTTCTCCCTCTGGGACGCAATGCGATCGACAGTGGCTTCAAAACTTTTCCAGATTTCTTCAGCTGGACGGGGTGGCATAGCTTCAGCACGGGCAAATGCTTTGTTAATTATCTTAGAAGCTTTGCTAAGTTCTTCTGCACTTGGAGGAGTGGTATCTATCTCCACTTCCTCCCAGTCTAAGACGAACAAATCGTTGGGAGTACATTGAAAAAAAGCGCAAAGTTGAGCCAAAGTATCAAATTCTATAGCCCTTGCTTCCCCGTTCTCTAATTCTTTAAGCTGTCGTTCATCAATTCCCGTTAGTTCGGAAATTTCCCGGTCGCTGATATCGCCGTAATTTGCCTTTAATTGAGCCAGTTTAGTTTTAACTTTCATCTGTCGCAACCTCTCCCTGTTAATTTTTTGGTCTTAATTATAGTAGATAAATGCGCTTATCATCCTCTCAATTTTTCACTTGAAGTGTTTACTCTGAAGGGAGCGATCGCCTATCCATCGGATGCACTGCTGTCACTTCCCCATACCGGGCAAAATCCCTAGTATTAAAAGTCAGAATATGAGTCAATCCATGCACCACCATTCCTGCCACTAACCTCGCATCATGGAGGTTAACTCCCCTCACCCCATAAGTCAGCACCAACCGTTCCCACTCCGAATAAATAGCTATAGCGTTTCCCGCCGTTATTCGCGTACATCTTGGGAGTGCGAGCAAGATGTACGCGAATAACTCTGGGAACCGCTATATAGTACCTTTCAAGTAGGAGTGCGAGGAGAAAATTGGGCTAATTTCATGAATTCTTGTCACAAGGAAATTCAGGAATATGTTAGTTTGCATCGAAATCATCGCTCAAATTATCAATCGTGTCAAAGAGCTGCAAGTCTTATCCTCAAAGAATTGTAGCTACTCTGTCACCCCTTCAGATCGGGGGGGGTGACTTTTCCGAGAGTTTTTCATGGATGAAGAAGGAGGCAGAGCCTCCAATAGAGCGACCCTAAATCAGTTGTGGAAGAAGACCTCTCCCCCAACCCCTCTCCTACAAGGAGAGGGGAGCAGGAGAGGGCATAAATCATTTAGGATTGCTATAGAGCATTCCTAGGCAGAGCCTAGGAAGGAGTTTAACGAGTTTAACGAAGGTGGCAGAGCCTCCAATAGGGCATTCCTAACGAGTTTGACGAGTTTTTATTTGATTGTTAAAGAAGAGTTTATGGGATGGTTTGGCTGGGTTTTTTATGATTAATATCGTAAATTACCTAGACCGATCGCCTGTTATGCGGCTTATTGTTCTGGCTTGATGACTAACCATTGGCCGGTGATGGGGTCGCGATAGGTGGTATAGGTGTTTTGACGTAGTTGTTGGGTTTGGGTTGCCATGATGAATTACCTCTGGTTTGCTTCTGTATTTATAGTATTGGGGGAATGGAGGGGGTGGGGTGATCGGAACAATCCTCAGAGGCGATCGCGATCGCACCTCCCGGTTATCTCCCTCACAGACAAGATGGCGATCGCGGCGAATTTGTATCCCGATCCCGTCCCAAACCTCGGATTAACAAGCGTTACCAAAGGGGATACCAAATCCTTTCCAAATGGCAATCAGGGTGACTACGGTCCAAAATAAGGCGTTACCGATCGCAATTTGACCCGCTAGGGTCATGTCTAGTCCCATGATTCCCTGGAACAGCCAGCGATCTAAGGGGAGGGTGAGGGTCCACATTAAAAAGATGAAGGCCCCGGATAACCAAAACATCACCCAGCGCAAGTTACTGTTAAAATCTCGGAAAAAGGTTTGCGTGAATAAAAGCTCAAGGTTACTGGCTTCTGCTGATAGATAAAGTCCGTCTGTTAAGCGGGTAGCTTGTTGCAATTTATCCGATTCTGCACCGCCGACAATGACGGCATTGATTTTAACATTTTCTACTTGAGCATTCTGGATGACGGTATCATCAATCTGGGCAATTCCATCGGTGACGAGGAGGAGTTCTCGGCAACGATTTTCAATGGTGCTCAGGGCGTTAGTTGTCTGTTGAATGGCTAGGTTTAAGTTGGTTCCGCCTCCGAGTTCTTGTTCTAGGGTGGGTTGTTGGATGGAACTGTTGAATTGAGTTTTGAGTTGCTCGTTGTCGGTGGTAAAGTCGGTGGTGAGGGCGCGAATGTCGCTGCCAAAGCCGAAAATTTGGATGGCGTTGGGTTTTTTGATGGTTTGGTTTTGATTGATATAGGATTGGACGGCTTGAATTTCTTGTTGGCGAACGATGCCGGAGGTACTGTCGCTATAGTCGATCGCGATCGCCACGGCAACGGGAGGTCTTCCTAATCCTAATAACAAGGATAAGGCGGCAATAATGGCACAACCCAGCATCAACATTAAGGGAATTTGAAATAAGGGATAGTGCCAGACTTGACGACGGGAACGAATCATGGTAATATTAGCCGGTAATGGAATGAATTTTTTATCCCAAATTGAAGTGAATTTACCTTCTAAATGGGTTCAAATTGATAGCGAAATCCGGCGCTAGTACCGGGAACGGCTTGAACTAAGGGGATGCGGTCAAAGAGGCTGAAATCCGTGGCAGTTCCGGCGATCGCAATGCCGTTTTGCAGCAGTTGTGAGGTTTCTGCCCGGGTGGGTTGTTGGGTGATGGCATTGGTGAGGGCTTGGGTGGTATCATAAGCGGTGGCAGTCCGCCAACTGACTCGCCCTTGCCAGATATTGGTGGCTTGGGAGGCGAAGGCGTCCCCTTCTTGCCAGCGCCAAGGTACGGCTAAGACTAAGCCATTGATGGCTGAATCTCCGTCTTTGAGGATATTCGGATTATACAATTCATCTCCTCCGAGGAGGGTGAGAGGGGTTCCGGCGTTGGCATTGGCTTGGGCGATCGCCACGGCAGTTGGTACTTTATTCTTACTTAGTGCCAACACTCCCACATTCGCCCCGAGTTGCGCTGCATCACTCACTTCGGTTGCCGGATTAAATCCGCCTTGGGTAATATCCACATCTTTGACCACTTGACCATTGGTTTGCACTAAGGCGGCAGAAAAAGCATCTTTTAATTGCTGACTGTAAGGACTATCTGAGTTGTAAAAAACTACCACCGAAGCGGGAGAA
>NZ_JAFLQW010000453.1 GCF_017313335.1 Phormidium pseudopriestleyi FRX01
ACCAATGACCAATGACCAATGACCAATGACCAATGACCAATGACCAATGACCAATGACCAATGACCAATGACCAATGACCAATGACCAATGACCTATCCCCCATCCACAGAGGTTCACGATGCGTCAGACCCTAAAATTAGCTCCCCCGGGTCAACCCAACGGTGTTGCTAACAAAGCAACACCGATCGCTGCTTCTCCACCTTGGGAGGAAGTAGTCGGTGTGAATGCACCGACCCCGGCACAGTTGGATAACATCAAAACTCAGTTAGATTTAGTCTTGCTGGCCCTGGAATGCTTGGCAGACATTGGTTCCGAAGCCATTCTGCGAACGGCACAGGAGTTGGGACTCGAATCGGTGGTGGCCGATCGCGTCTCATTGTGGCGACTGCGCCAGTCAAATCCGCTACGCAAGAGTCAGGGGGGTCGCAAAAAGCTGGATGTGGACGAAGCGCGATCGCTGGTGATGATTATTTGTCACCTGGCTAAAACCCACCACGAATTAATCCGGCGTGGCGTGGCCCTGCTCGAACAGCTAACGGAACAAAACCGACCCCCTCATCAAGCCTCTATGTTAGGCGACTTCATTGATACCTTTTGCAACACCTACCAAGAACGCATGGAAGATGGAGACACCACCTCTGCGGACTTGCTGACTCACTTAGCGCTCAAACTGCTGATTGACTTACTCTTCTACAGCGGTCCTAACGGTCATCGGCGGCTGTGGTTGGCTTTGCTCGATCGCTCAGTCAGTCGTTAACAATTCCTTTAGCACTATACCCCCTCAAAATTTTCTCATGCCATCGTTCAATTCTGTTTTGCGAAGGTACACGCCCCCCACTTGCACCCTAGAGATTGTGGCAAAAAGCTCCCCTCTCTCCAAGTGGATGGGCAAACCTGTCCTCAAACAATTGCGGTTTCAACTCAGTTTTGATGCGCCGCAATTGCCCCAGGAACAACAAGTTACCATTCGCGGCGACGCCCGAGCACTGGATGCCTTATCTGATGCCGTCACGAATTATGTCCAGGACTTTGTGCAGCAGTCGCCCCAACGCCTCAATGCCACTTATTTCGCTTCCGAAGCTGACGCCACCTCTACCCCGTCGGAAGTCCAAACGGAGATTACAGAACCCACCACTCGCTTGCAATCTCCTCACCCGACCCTAGAGGAAAAACCGATCGCGGGTTTCCCCTCTCCCCCACCAGATCAAGCGTCCTGGAATTCTCAAACCCTTGTACCCCTTCTGGGCATTTATTTAAAACCTCGGGGGTTACTGGCGCATGAGTTGCATTTCGGTGAACTCGCCACTTCAGAATCGGGTCCCTTGGTGAATTTGGGCACATTACAATTATTTGACCTAGCCACGGCCCTAGATTCTGCGGCAGCGGATTTGCTGGCTTTACCGAACTTAGGCGGAGTCGCCGGATTGTCCAAGACTCCCCCTTGGCTGGCGATCGCAGCAATGGCCCTCTTTACCGTCGGCGTCAGTGCCTCCCTGTTCAAACTGCTCAATCCCGCTACAGAAGTGGATACGCCCACGGTGGCTCAAAGCCCAGCGGAACCCTTCCCTGAGCAGAATGTAACCCCCGTTCCTCCTCCAATCGTCTCCCCGCAGACGGTTCCCCCTGGGGCAAATCCTGCCCCAAATGGCGTCCAAACTCCCCCGACTGGTCAACAGCCTTCCGCTTTACCCCCCACTGCCCCAACATCGCCTCCGGTGCCTCCAGTAGCGCCTCCGGTGGGTGAGACGACTCCTCCGCTTGGACCCCAAGCGGCACCGACGAGTCCTCCACCGGAAGCACCTCCCGTGGCATCGACAACTCGACCCATACCTGAAGCGAGGCAGAGTCCCTTGCAGGTGCCACAGACTGCATCAGGACCCCAGCGCCCCCAAGTGGAGTTGGAAATTACTCCAGACGATTCGGACCCGATTCCCCCCATGCGTCCGATGCCCTCCCTCGCCGATGACCCCATCCCAGAACCCCCAGATTGGGATGCCCTGATGGGACAGATGGGAAATTCTACCTCTGCACCAGAACCGAGTTTCACACCCCGGCCCACGACACCGGAACGGGTCACGACTCCGGCACCAATGCAGCCCGATTCTCTTCCACAGACGGGGCCAGAACGCAATCCTGCACCGGCCCCAGCCCCAGCAGCGCCTAATCTGGGAGCCCTGGATGATGCACCGCCTCCTCTGCCCAATGTCCGCCTGGATTCGTCGGCAAGGGTCCCGGAAGTAGCCGATGAGAGTCTGGTATCCGAGGCAGAAGGGATGGATGCGATCGCCCTGAAAGCCCCGCCTACTGAGTTACCCGAGTCAGAATGGAGTGCTGGGGATGTTGCCCCAGAAACTGCCGCCCGGACTCAATCTATCTTTGAGGACCCGCCCCAACTCGCAGAAGCCAAGAATTATTTCCAAGAAAGTTGGCAACCCCCCCAAGGGTTTAAGGACAAGTTGGAATATGTCCTCACCCTCAATCCCGATGGTTCGATTCAGCAAATCGTCCCTCTGGGGATAGCCTCGGGAACCCACATCGATATTAGTGGTGTGCCATTACAAGGGACCCCATTTGTCTCGCCCTTACCCGAGGCCCAGTCTCTGCAAATTCGCGTCGTCCTCGAACCCGATGGTCGAGTCTTGACTTTTGCCCAATAATTTGATATAATTGAGGGTTATTTTAAAATAGGGAGATTGACCTCATTCGGGTCAGCCTCCCTATTTTTTTTGGCAATGGGAAAATTGATACAAAACTTTACATACATTTAATTTGCATTTTTTAAACAAAATTTTCCTCGTGAGGGGGCTTCAGCCGCGTCACACATTCTGGAGGCTCTGCCTCCTTACAAGAGTAGGTTTTTCACGTTTATGGTGATTCTCCGGTCCCCGGACCTTGGCAAGGTCCGGGTTAGGGTGGGGTTCTCGTGACGTGGCGATCGCCTGAGTTACGCACTCACAGTCGGCGATCGCTCCTGTATGGAGGCTCGTCCAACCTCTTTCTACGCGCAAGTGCGATCGCGATCGCGCGTGGACCCTCCACCCACCCATTCTTCGTGAGGCGCGAGTGCGCTTGCGCGTAGACCCCACCCTAACCCGGACCTTGCCAAGGTCCGGGGACCGGAAGTAAAAAACCTCCTGTTGTAAGGGGTTTGGTCCCCAAACCCTCTTTCCCCCAGATGTAGGGGTTTGGTCTCCAAACCCTCCATATTTATGCAAACTAAATGTACTAAAAATCCAAAACTGAAAATTCTTTCAAAAAAACTAGGGGGTGAGGGGTGACACCCCCCATTCATCGTGTTATATTAAATTCTGTAGATGCACCCTGATGGCAAGCGCCCAAGCTTTTGGGCGTTTTTTTTTGTCTAAAATTGGGAAGGGGTGAGGGTTAAGGGGAAGATTGATAGAGGCGATCGCCCCTAGGGTGACACCAAACCGGATAAAATCGGGAAACCTCTGAATTAACCCCTGGTTTTATCCCCCCACGATTTATGATTGCCATTGAAGAAGTCGTGAATGCGCTCGATCGCCAAGACTATCGAGAAGCGGCAAAATTACTCAAAGCTCTGCGTGAAGAGTCACCCCAGAATCCTTGGGTGGGGTTTTATGTGGGGCGATATTATGAAGAAACCGGGAAACTGGATCAGGCAGAGAAAGCGTATAGACGGGTATTGCGAGAGGTAACCAATGCCAAGATTGTTTCTCAGGCGCGGCAGGGGTTAAAGCGCATCGAAACCCAACCTAAAGAACGAGTTAGAGAGGCGATCGCCCAAGTCAAAAGTGATCCATCCCAGCTTAAACCGGGGTTGCTGGTGATTGAACCGATTGATGTGGCACAAAGAAGCGAACTGGTGGTCAAGTTTGCGCGGATTATGCAGCTACAACCTTATAACGCCAAACTGTTGCTACCGACGAGAACCTGGCGGATGTATCGAACCGGGGCGATCGGGGAATTGCGAGTCTTTGTTTCGGAACTGCGACAAGCGGGAATCCATTGTTTTTGTGCCACCCTAGAGGAAATCAATCAAGTGCGGGTGTTCCGCATCAGTCATTTTGAAGCGATTACTCCCCAGGCTGTGGTAATTTGTAAAGACGAAGGCGATCGCGTGGGTCAATTAGCCTTTAATTGGTCCGAAGTCAGCCAACAAGTCGAAAGCAACCTGCCCATTTTCAAACAAGTTGCCGTCGAAAACCATCGCCGCACCGAAGTCACTTATAAACAAGAAATGCACGAATATATCGGCATGAGAGACTTGCATATACCCGGCAGAGGCTGCATCCTGCGTCTGTGTGAAGAACATTATGAATTTCACAAAGGATTTGCCTTCATTCCTGGACAAGAAAACCCGGGAAACGCGAAAAAATATAGCATTGACAGCATGAGTATGCACTTAAAATGGCAAACCCTGAGCAAAGTCCTCAAACAACAGCTTTCAGAAGTCCCCACTTGGTCCGACTTTACCCCCTTCGCCGAAACCACAATTGCCGAAGTCGATATGCTTGAGCGCATCCCCTCTCACATTCATCTATTCAGAGTGCAACCGAGTGTTTGGGACCCGGCTTTTCATTTGTATAGCAGCCTAGTGTTTCTCAAACCCTATTTGTAAGCGAACGAGAGATTTAGTTCCCCGGCACCGGAAACCTAACAAGGGTAGGGTTTTTACGCTCATAGTGATTTGCTTTTCCATGAACTGCATCTCCGGTCCCCTCCCCTTAGCAAGGGGAGGGTTAGGGTGGGGTTCTTGTGACGTGCGATCGCACGCCCCGAAGAAATAGGTAGGACTAGCCTCCATACAGGCGTGATCGCTCGAAAGAGTGCATAACTCAGGCGATCGCTACGTCAAGAGGACCCCACCCTAACCCTCCCATTGCCAAGGGGAGGGGACCGGAAGTGCTGTTAATCTGAGTTAAATCACCATGAGCGTAAAAAACTACCTTTGTTAGGGACCAGAAACCGGGTTTTTGGTCTAGATTTGTTGCAGCACAAGCTAACATTTTCTGAAAAACCCGGTTTCTAACCCATGCTATACCCCTGGACTAAAAACGGGGTAACCGAATGACTGGGTGGCAGGACCGCATCAATCTGCTTATGATAGAGTAATTAGTCAACCCTACCTCGGCAGGAATCATCATGTTAGCCACCACCCCCACTTATCGGATCACCTGGGAAAAGTTGCCCGATGATTTTGTGCTGCCTGATGACCCAGTGGATAATATCAATCAACCGACTCTTGCTGCTGCCTTAACCGAAAGTTTGGAGTTAGCGGGAAAACTCCCAGAAACGGCCCTCACCCCCACCAACTACGGCATTTGTGCGACCCTCAATGGCAAATTCGTAGTCAAAGCACCCGATTGGGCTTATATTCCCCATATTACCGTTGACCGTTCCGAAGTCATTCGCAGTTATACCCCCCGACTGCAAGGAGAAATTCCCGCCATCGTTCTGGAGTTTTTATCAGAAACGGAAGGGGATGAATATTCCATCAAAGAAACCTATCCCCCGGGGAAATTCTTGTACTACGAGCAGATTTTGCAAGTTCCCAGCTATGGCATTTTTGACCTAGAAACGGGGACATTAGAACTGTATCGTTTAGGGGAAAACAAGCGCTATAAACTAGAATCTGCAAATGAAGAAGGCCGGTTTTGGCTACCCGAAATGCAGTTATTCTTGGGAGTATGGCAAGGAAAACGAGAAAATCGTGCCGGATACTGGCTACGCTGGTGGGATGAAGCGGGGAATTTACTCTTGTGGAGGACAGAACGGGTCGAACAGGAACAGCACCGCACGGAACAGGAACGCCAACGGGCTGAACAGGAACGCCAACGGGCTGAACAGGAATCCCAACGGGCTGAACAGGAAT
>NZ_JAFLQW010000678.1 GCF_017313335.1 Phormidium pseudopriestleyi FRX01
GTCATCGCCGCCTCCAGTTCAGACATCTCAGGGCCGCCCACTTTACGAGCCGGTATCCCGTCGGCCAATCCCTCCGCCTACATCGGCGCGTCCACAGCCGTCGGCACGCCGGTTGCGATTGCCTTGGGAATACCGCTCTACATCGGTCTCGCCCAGGCGCTGATGGGGGGCTGATTCCAGACGGGTCGCGGAGGGCCGGTGCTCCCCTGGCCCGGCGACCCGCAAGCGCTGAAGAGAGTTTTGAAATTGTCCGGCGGCGTGCAACATTTAACCTTCTCAAAAGAGTTGATCACTGAGCATATCTAGGAATAGTATGGCATCACCAACAATGGTGAAGGCAGTTGCCTGAAGCGCCCGTAACGTAATGTTACGGGCGCTATTCCAATATTTGGTCGCATTCGGTCATTGCATAGCCCTCGGAACTTGGCTACCCTCCGAAGGCTGTCCCTAAATATGGTCAATCAAGAAAACACTCTCAAGTGTAGCTTACGGCAGAAAAGGAAGCGGGCTGCGATGAATGATGATTACATGATGCTTATTCTCAAATCCTTGTGTCAAGACTGATTGAGATGTTTTTACCCTGGTAGAATCCTTAATCTCAGAATGCTTTCCCTTAATTCTACAAGTTTTTGTTGTCAAGTACAATTTATACCAAATTAGATGAGCTTACCCTGGTTTTCTAGTCATAAGGAAAGGATTGAATTGCCATTTTTTGTACTTCTTTAAAAATGAGCGAACTGTAAGTCTTAAGTTCGTAGTAACGACTTCAGTCGTTTCTTTTCTTTTTTAAGTTCGTAGTAACGCCTTCAGTCTTGATCTTTCCCCTAAAGAACCCGGAAACCCCTGAAGGGGTTACTACGAACTGGGAAGGGGAAAGCTTACTCTTCCAAGGGAACCCAAGCATTTAATACTGATAATAAAGGCCCGGTTTGTTCTTGACCATTGGTGGCTAAATCGCTGTGACAGAGAATGAGCCGATCGCCTACCCGACCCAATAAATCTAGGACAATTCGCTGCAATCGGTCCTCATCATTACGAATTGCCTCCTCCTGAGTCCAAGGGTTACCGGACCAACTCTGCAAGAATAACGGCGCTGCAAATAAACTGGCTGCACCTCCGCGAGACCATAACGGTGAACCAATATCTAACCAAAAGTGCCAACGGTGAAACTGTCGCGCTGCCCGATATTGGAAAATTGTCGCTAAGGTGACACAATCGGGTTTTGCCGCGAAGGCACTCACTGGGAAGGGATTCGCGGTAATGGTGCCTTTGCGAAGCAGTTGGATAAATTGACCCACAGTTACATAATCCGGCGCATCCTGTTCCCCGCAACGGCGCAACCGTTCATCCACCTCCCAATAATGTTGGGCGGTTTCCATTAACTCGCGAAGGGAGGCAATTTGGTCTCCAGGTAAACTGCTGGAACTACCTAAAAACTTCTGAATTGCTAAGTTGAGTAAGGCGATGGGACTGGTTAACTGCGATCGCCTCTGTTCGATCCAGTCCAAAATCTCCTGATAAACCGTGGTTGCTCGATATCCCAAACGGTCCCAGCGAGGAAATGCCGTCACGGGTAACAATTTCGGCTGTTCTGTGGCGGGAGAATAGCAATGATCCACCAATAATCCAGCGCGTACTGGGTCAATTAAAAAGGAGGCAGGATGGAGGAGATTGGTGGTTTGCGCTGTCTCTTCCAGGGATTCCCATTCGGGACGACGACTGAGGACGACGAGCATTTCAGCAACGCTATCCCGGTCTACGAGGCGTCCCAAACCGGGATAAACGAGGGCGAGGAGGGTGAGTAAGGCGCGAATCACTGGGACTGTGGCGAGGGGACGTTGTTCGTTGAGGGATTGGACTGGAATTCCTTTGCTGGTGAGGATGGACTGGAGACTATAGCGGGCGATCGCATCTAAACCGGGGGCGATTACGGCAATTTCCGATGGTTTGACCTTGCCGGTATGCACGGCATGAGCGATCGCCTCCCCGGTTTCCCGCAACAGTTGCGATCGGGCAGTGGTTTGAATCGACCCCACCGGCAAGGAAAGTTCACTCTCCTCCATTTCCTCTAAATACACCGTCGGGTCTTCCATCACCTGTAAGGCCATTTTCCCTAACCTTCCCTGCAATCCACTCATCCCCTCTAACTGCTGTTGCTGACAACGGACTGCTAACCCTTCCAGATAATCTGGATCCGCCCCTAATCCCTGACGCACAGACCCTTTGGGACTGTAGGTAAAGACTCCAGGAATCCCTGCATCCAGCAGGACCTCAAACAAATCCCGGACAATTTTGGGGTATTCATCCACATCATCGGCAAAGACTGCGGGATAGCGGCGGATTAAATGGTCCTGGTAGGTGGGATTCGGGAGTAAATACCGCCAATACAACTCGGTGATCATGCCGTAGGTGAGTAACCCCCGCTGTAGACACCACCTGCGCCAATTTAGCAACACTTCCCCCATGCAGTCCCAGAGGTCTACATTCCCTGTGGGATCCTCAATTCCTTCCTGTAAAATCACCGGAATATCTTCCAGGCGTCTGCCACTGGATGCCGCCAGTTGCAATAAGTCCAAGGTTCTGCGAACCATGCGATATTCGCTGATTCCTTCTTGGCGCAAGCGTCCGGAGTCTAACTCATCTCTCCATAAGCGGGTTGCCAACTCTTGTTCAGTTTCTGGGCGCACTCGCAGGGGAAACTCGGCCCTGAGATTGAGTTGTTGAATCAGCAGGGGCCAAAATAGCAGGACTTCCCGTTGGAAAAAGGCTAGGGGAGTGGAGGAGTCAATGGGATAGCGTCCGGAGGTGGCATGGATGATGCGATCGGTTAAGGGAATGCGATCGTCTCCTGTCGCGGCAAAGACCAACAATGGGGGTTCATCTTGTCCCAACCTTAGCGATCGCGGTATTGTCTGAGAGATTAAGATATCCCGTTTCTGCCTACCTCCGAGTCCCCCTGTCCCGGCGTTGGACTCAGCAACAGTCGGGTTTCTCTGTCGCGAAGGAGTGTTCGGGTCCCCATTCGAGTCAACCCAGTTGCACAACTCCTGAACCAGACGACCCGTCTTGCCACTGCCGGTCGATCCCACGATCCAAATTGACGCTTTAGCCACGCCTAATCCTCCACCAAATTTGTTAATATACGACCACTGTAAGTTGCTTGCGCGAGGTCTCTGGTTTCATTATTGCGTTTTACCCGAGGGGATTATACCTCAAGGGTTGCAGATACTAGGGCGATCGCCAATCCTTTCCCGGCAAAGGAATCGGTAAACTCTCGGGTCTACAAAAACCCTACTGCCTGATGTCAAGTCCCCCTTGGATTCGGGGAAAACTAGCCTGAACTGGTTTAAACAAAAGGGTTTCCACCGGAATAGTTCAAGTCAGTCTTAGTCAAATTGTGTTCGGTTGGTTCGAGCAAAGAATGGTGATGAAAAAACAAAAATATTCTTTTAATCAATCAGGGTTTTTTGCTTCCATTAAACAATGGCTACTGGAAACCCCGAATCGTTCCCTGGAATTGGCCTATCAAGCGGCAGTCAATATTCGGGAAGTTGAAAAAAAATATTTTAACAGTCAACGTATTTCTAGGGAAAATTCTAGTTCTGGTCAGGCCGTTTTTTCAGTTCATGAATCAGACTTAAAAAGAAATTTAAGTATTATTAAACTACGATTAAGAGAATTTAGAAATAGTCGTTCTTTTGTAGAGATTTACAAACAATCTAAATTAGGCGATCGCCCTTTTGATGACTCCATCCCAGTTCGGGTGGTATCTTCCGAAGAGAATCGCCTGTCAACCCCGGAGTTCAGTTTATCTGAACCCTCTCAATCTTTGATTTTAGATAAACTCAGTTTTATTGATGAAGTCACCGCTAAATATACCCGCAACGGGGTTGAATCTTCCCCCGATGAGCGCACCCTAGCCACATCCACCCCTCCCTACCCCTTACAACTCCAAAAACCGGGTAGTTTCAATGGCAAGAAAAAGTCATCTCAGCTTATGGAAGAGAGCATTCCAGACCCGGAATCTGAAACCAAAGAAATAGGCTCCCTCGCTGGTCAAACTAGCTTCTTACCCCGGTCAATTTTAAGAACACTCGATCGCCTCAAGCGCGAATTGGACCCCAAAGCGGAAGAGGAAGTCGTCCAAGAATTTCGCCTGTCCAAAACCAAGACTATTGTTTCACTCAAATTTATTTTACTGTTAATTTTAATTCCCCTACTCACCCAACAAGTTGCCAAAAACTTTGTCGTGGGTCCAATCTGGGATCGCCTCATCGGAACCCAAGCGGAAATCTTTCTCAATGTCGATATGAAAGAAGAAGCCTTAATGGAATTAACCCAATTTCATGAACTACTAGAATTTGAGGAATTACTGGCAACCCAACTCGAAAAGTTAGAAGGACCCGAGAGAGAACAACTCAAATTTATCGGTAAAATTCCGCAACATTTATCCGAAGAAGACGTTGAGCAGCAAATCAAAATCAAAGCCTTAGAAGTCGCCAAACGCTACACCTATCGCAGTAGTGATGCGATTAAAAATATTTTTTCTGATATGTTTTCTTTCGTGGCCTTTGGCTTGGTTATTTATAACAGTCGCCGGGAAATTGAAAGTCTAAAATCCTTTATTGATGATATCGTATATGGCTTAAGTGACAGTGCCAAAGCCTTCATCATTATCTTATTTACGGATATTTTCGTCGGATTCCACTCCCCTCATGGCTGGGAAATCGTCCTCGAAGGGATTTCGCGCCATTTGGGACTGCCGGAAAGTCGAGACTTTATTTATCTGTTTATTGCCACCTTCCCGGTGATTCTGGATACGGTTTTTAAATATTGGATTTTCCGCTATCTCAACCGCATTTCACCCTCTGCCGTTGCCACCTATCGGAACATGAATGAGTAAACCAGAAACCCGGTTTCTCATTCCAGACTCGGTTTTTCCTCAACCTTGCGGGGATAGCGGGGACGGCAGGGACTGCCAAAGCAAATTTGACCCTCGGGCATATTGGCAAACACACTACTGCGGGCCCCGATCGCCGCATTCGAGCCAATTTTGACCCCAGGGGCGATAAAACAGTCGGCGGCAATCCAGACTCCGTTACCAATTTCTACAGGTGCTGTGTCTAGGTTAAATGTGGGGTCGTTGAGACGATGACTGCCGGTACAGAGGTAGCTTTCTTGGGAAATCACGCAATGCTGTCCAATCCGAATGCGATCGAGACTATATAAAACTACATCATCCCCAATCCAGGAGTAGTCGCCGACTGCAATTTTCCAAGGATAGGTAAATCGGGCAGTAGGACGAATCAGCACCCCGGTGCCAATTTCTGCCCCAAATCGCCGCAACAACCACCGGCGAAACCCGTGGGCAAAATGAGGACTTAAGGGGAAAGCAACCCCTTGTACGAACCACCACAGCAAGATAAACCCACTAGATTTGCCGCGATCGAACCATGACTGATCATAGCGGCGTAAGTCTATGAGGGAGGGTGCATCTAGCACTGGATCCGGTGCTGTGGGAGTCTTTCCAGGGAGGGGATTGGGTTCAGAATTCGAGTCGGGTACAGAATCATTCATCAGATTGAAACTCAGGTTAAGGGAAATTATCTCTCGTTAAGCGCCTGCACAGAGGAGATAGTTGGCATACAGAGTGGGTTGGGAGATGGGACGGCTTACAAGAGTAGGTTTTTGACGTTCAGGGGGATTTGCCTCACAATTTAAGAGCACTTCCGGTCCCCGGACCTTGGCAAGGGGAGGGTTAGGGTGGAGTCCTCCTGACGTGGCTTTGCCTCGTCACGAAGAATTAGTGGGTGGAGTGTCGGAGTGACAAGACTTTGCCACGTCACGAAGTAAAGAGGTTGGACTAGGCTACATACAGGCGCGATCGCATCCTTTGAGTGCGTGATGTGGCGATCGCCACTTCAGGAGGACCCCACCCTAACCCTCCCCTTGGCAAGGTCCGGGGACCGGAGGTGATTTTATGCTTAAAAAACCTACTGTTGTAGGAGAGGGGACTGGAGGCAGAGCCTCCAAGGGGGCATTACTTGGCTTCAGCCAAGTAACGAGAATCGTTTATTTCTGTGCACTTCGAGAGCGGATGAACTCTCCCAGAAAGGCGATCGCCCCAGAAGTCAAAATCAACACTACACTCAAAGCATTAATATCTGGCTTCACCCCGGTTCTAATCCGCCCAAAAATTTCCATTGGCAGGGTGACTGCACCACCGCCGGAGGTGAATGAAGCAATTAATAAATCATCTAAACTCAGGACAAAGGCTAACAGACAACCGGAGACAATTCCCGGCATCAATTGCGGCAGTAACACTTGTAAAAAAGACTGAATGGGAGTCGCGCCCAAATCTAAGGCAGCTTCTTCTAGGTGAGGGTCTAAGTCACTGAGGCGAGTAGAAACGACTAACCCAATATAGGCCAGACAGAAGACAATATGCGCGCCGATAATGGTCCAAATGCTGAGGTTAATTTGGACGGCGGCTAAAAAGACCAGAGTTGCTACGGCGATCGCAATATCCGGGATGATTAACGGTAAATAGGATACTCCTAAATATAGACTCTTCCCTCGAAATCGATATCGGGATAGCCCCACAGCCATTAAGGTTCCGACAACCGCTGCAATAATAATGGCCGAAAACCCAACAATTAAACTATTTTTTAGGGCTTTTAAAATAGCTTCATCCTGAAACAGGGTGAAATACCATTTTAAGGTAAATCCTTCCCACCTCGCACTATAGCGAGACTGATTAAAACTGTAAAAGGCCAGTACCAAAATCGGCAGGTACATGAAAAAAAACATGAACCCGGCAAATACTATCTGCCAAGAGATATTAATTCGACTCTGGCTTTTTAACATATCTACCGGAATATCCTCCTGTTTGAGCCTTGTTTCTGTCATGCAATTTCACCACGCAACCATTACCTAGACTTATAAATGCACCCTTTGAGGGGTTAACGCTGTTATTTTTTAGGAGTGGCTTCGCCAAAGCGAATTAAAAGAGCGATCGCCAGACTCACCGCTAGAATTAATACCATACTCAGGGCCGAACCAAATCCCCAGTCTCGTGCCACTCCCAGAAATTGATCATAAATTAACCGGGAAACGGTCATACTGGAAGCACCCCCGAGCAATTCTGGATTCACAAAATCCCCTAAACCACTGATAAAGACCAACAAAGAACCGGCAGCAATTCCCGATAAAGTTTGAGGGACTGTGACTTTCCAAAACACTTCAATGGGATTGGCCCCTAAATCCGCTGCTGCCTCTAATAAGCGTTTATCAAGTTTCTCTAAAGAGGCATAGAGAATTAACACCATATAGGGGAGAAAACTATAACTCATGCCGATGAATACGGCAGAACTTTGGTGGAGTAAATCTAAGGGAGGGATTCCCACGAGTCCTAGGATGGAGTTGAGGACACCCGTGGGACGGAGAATGGTTTTCCAGGCGTAGGACCGCAGCAGGGATGAGGTCCACAGGGGTAAAATGAAGGCGAGTAAGAGTAAATTTCGCCAGCGTTTGGGGGTATCAACGGCTAACCAATAGGCAACGGGAAATCCTAATAGGAGACAAATCAACGTGGTGCCGGTGGCAAAAAAGAGCGATCGCCCGATGGTTTGCAGAAATACCGGGTCAAAGTCCGAGAATCGGCAATTTTCAAATCCCAAAACGAGACAGAAATTATCCAGTCCCGAGGGAATCACGCGATCGCCCGGTTGAATTCCCGGCACTAAACTCAGTTGAAAAATCACCACCGTTGGCAGGACCAACAACAGGAATAACCAGACTCCGGCAGGACCGAGTAAAGCCAGGGGTCCCAGCCACTCGGGTAGGGTGCGTTTTCCGATTTTGGATTCGTTTTTCGGATTACTGGGCGATACAGTCATTATGAGGATTAGTAGGGGGATAGACCAGAAGTTCAAGGGCGATCGGTTTGAATCAATGAATGGATTCTGGGAAACAATAATGGGAGCATTCCAATGCTCGCCGCCCTCACCCTAAATCCCTCTCCCAGGGTGGGAGAGGGACTGAGGGTGAGGGCTTCTCCCACCCTGGGAGAATGGGGCTGGTGGGGGATGAGGGCAGACTGTCCAAACATCAGATGCTCTCACAATAATGGGTAAAATCGGAACTTGTTTACAGAAAATTCGGTGAATTTTAACCGTTTTTATCCCGTTTCCAGGAGGGCAATTCACGGCCTATTTACACACTCTTTAATCGAATCCAATACCGAGCATATAGTTTTTCCTTTTCTGTGCCGAGGGGGAGAATTCCTTCACACCGTTCTAAGACCGACTCGGAAGGAAATAAGGTGGGATTTTCGCGCAGTTCCTGGGACAGCAAATTATAAGCGGCGCGATTCGGGGTGGCAAAATAGAGTCGTTCAATTAAATCCGCCGCCACTCGCGGTTGGAACATAAAATTAATCCAAGCATAAGCGCCTTGAACATTCGGCGCACTTCTAGGAATTACCATCGTATCAGTCCATAATGAACTGCCACTCATCGGGACCACATATTCCAAGTCAGGATTTTCATCAGAGACAGAGAGCGCATCAAAAGAGTAACCCATTGCCACTTCCAAATCCCCCGCTAAAATCAAATCTCGCCAGCCATCGGTGGTAAAATTAGCTAAAGCGGGCTTGAGATTGACCAAGTGTTCATAGGCGGCATGAAGTTGAGCGCGGTCCGTGGAATTGTACGAGTAACCGAGCGATCGCAGTCCCGCCCCCAACACTTCTCGGACATCATTCATCAAGGTTAGCCGTCCAGAGAGCTCACTCTGATGAGTCCAGAGATACTCCCAATCATCGGGAGGTGTTGAGAGTCTAGCAGAATTGTAAATCAGTCCAGTTGTCCCCCAGGTAAAGGGGACACTGTAGCGATTTCCCCGGTCATATTCCGGATCTTGGAACTTCTCAAATAGATTGCCTAGCCCTTCAACAATCCGCGATCGCTCCAAGGGTCTGAGCATTTGCAGTTGAACCATCCGTCCCACCATATAATCTGAGGGATAAATGATACTGTAAGAACTGCCACCGCCCGCCTGCATCTTTGCCAACATTGCCTCATTAGAGTCATAAATATCGACAATAACTCGGATACCCGTTTGCTCTGTAAAACTTCTGAGCAAATCTGCATCAGTATAGTCAGCCCAAGTGTAGATAAACAGTTCATTAGCGGCAGTTGAGTCCACCGCCAAATTGGGAGTATCCTCATCTATCTCTGGACTCGGTTGACCACCTAGGGTCCAGCCACAACTAGACAACGCCAGACCAGAAAGTGCCGCCGCAGACTGTTGTAAAAACTGCCGTCGGGTCGGTGTAGCACTGCTCATTCTATATTTTGGGGGTTTCGGAATCCGCACTATTTTGACAATGTGGTGTGATGACCAAGATTTAGATTAATTAACAATACCGAACCGATGTTTCTAAAGGGAGGGGATTCCCGGTTTCCGCATCGGTATTTTGACAAGCAAACATTGATTCGGGGGAGAGTTTTTCATATTCAAGCTCAGAACCGTGAAGTTTGAGGACATAACCCCGGAGTTCTTTAATGGGAAGGTGGGTGAATTCGTCAATTTCAGATAGGAACGACCGTAGAATCAGGGAAGCCACAGGTTGAGTTTTAGACAGCAACTTGCTAATCAGCAATTCCTTGATCCCCCATTGATACCCATAATTGACCCGATCGCCCTCCCGTTTCAGGTCAAGCACGAATGATTCTCCATCACTTCCGAGAAAGGTCAGAATCGCATTATTGGGACAGTGGGATTCTATCTCCTCTAAAAATTGATTAACACTAGCTAGATTCATAGCGCGTTCCGGGAATTGTAATGACAAGCGATCGCCTCCGCAATTTAGTGGGTAGAGCACCCCTTCAATCTCAGCCTAAGCCGCAGCCAAGGCAATACAATCTGTCGGAAGCCAATAGGTATAGATGGGGGTCTCAGGATCCGGTAAGCTCGTTCCCGTATTCGGTTGCAAAACCGCCATTTCATCTCCCGAGAGCAGTTCCACCACATACTGAACATGGGTTCCCAAATACATCACCGTTTTGAGCCGTCCCTCAAAGCAGTTTACCTCCACCTCTGGCGGATAGAGACTCAAATTAATTTTTTCAGGACGGATACTGACGATCGCCCCTGATGCATTGCCACTCCAGGGTTCCGTCGGTTCCACCACAATTTTGAGTCCCGTCCCGGTGCGAATTGCCAAAGAGGTGCGATCGCTTCCTTCAATCCGTCCTGGGAATAAATTGGTTTCTCCAATAAAATCCGCCACAAACGGGGTCCGTGGACGCTCATAAATGGCACTCGGGCTCCCAATTTGCTCAATTTTGCCCTCATGCATCACAGCAATCCGGTTCGACAAAGACAGGGCCTCCTCCTGGTCATGAGTCACCATCACAAAGGTCAAACCCAAATCGCGATGCAACGTCGATAACTCAACCTGCATCTGCTTTCTCAACTTCAGGTCCAACGCCCCTAACGGTTCATCCAACAACAGAACCGCTGGACGATTCACCAGCGCCCGTGCTAGAGCCACCCGTTGCTGTTGACCCCCCGAAAGCTGAGAGGGATAACGACTGGCGTAAGACTCCATTTTGACCAATTTGAGAGCTTCTTTGACCCGTTCCTCAATTTCACTTTTTCCACAGCGTTTGATTCGCAACCCAAACGCAATATTCTCAGCAATAGACTGATGATTGAACAGCGCATAACTCTGAAACACCGTATTCACCGGGCGCTGATAAGCCGGAACCTGATTCATGGACTTACCCCGAATCAGGACCTCTCCCGCAGAAGGCGTCTCAAAACCTCCGATCAATCTTAGGGTCGTCGTTTTTCCACAGCCAGAAGGACCGAGGATACTAAAAAATTCTCCTCGATTAATTTCAAGATCGACCCCCCGGACCGCAGTTTCCCCCTCAAACACCTTAAAAACTTTGCGAAGTTCAACGTCAAGGAGGGTATCGTAACCCGTGGCAGCGCTTTGGTGCGTCGTAGCAGATTGAAACATCATGGCGATTCTCGGCGGTGATGCCCCTCAGTAGATTGAACCAGTCCCTCCGCGTTGCCTCTCCCTTGGCACAGCCTCCCCTTGGGGAATAGGAGAATCTCTCGCAGAAATCTGGCTTTGGTTTATTCTATCCACATTCCGCATTTAGGTTAATATTTATCCTTATTCTCAGGGGGAAGGGGGGATGGGGTCATTTGTCATTGGTCATTTGTCATTGGTCATTGGTCATTGGTCATTTGTCATTGGTCATTTGTCATTGGTCATTTGTCATTTGTCATTGGTCATTTGTCATTTGTCATTTGTCATTTGTCATTTGTCATTTGTCATTTGTCATTTGTCTCTAGTTTAACGACCAAGGACCAAGGACCAAGGACCAAGGACCAAGGACCATTGCCCCTAGACATAGCGCAAATCTTAAAAATTAACAACCTTTGACCACTAAATCTAAGATGGCGTATAGTCTTGATCTACAGATATATGCGGATACGAGAAGAGATTGACTTATGGTTCGAGAATTGGAACGCACGCGCCACCACAGCGATTTTCCTGAAACCGCACCGGCAGCGAATCCGGTGTTTTTTAGGACTTACAGCCGCCGCCAGGATGACGGGCGCGAAACTTGGGAGCAAGTCTGCGATCGCACTATTGCTGGATTAGAGAAACTTGGCAATCTCAACTCCGACGAGGTGGCACTCCTCACCAAGATGCAGCAACAACTTAAAACCCTCTCCTCTGGCCGCTGGTTGTGGGTCGGTGGGACCGACTGGATCGAACGCCCGGAAAACTTTTCTGGGGCCTATAACTGTTCCTCCACGAATATCCACGATTGGCGAGCCTTTGGATTATTAATGGGCCTTGCCATGATGGGATGTGGCACCGGCGCGGTCCTCGAACCTCAATATATCAATCAGTTGCCGTCCATTCGCAACCGAATCCAAATCACCTTGCAAGGTGAAATTGGCATGACCCCCAGCGATCGCCGTCGTCAAGAAACTGAGGTAACTTATGATGGCGATCGGGTGCTGATGAATGTCGGAGACTCCCGAATCGGTTGGGTGCAATCTTATCAAACCCTCCTAGAACTCTCAACGGATCAGCGGTTTGATTCAACGGTTGAAGTCATCGTGGACCTGTGCGATATTCGTCCAGCAGGAGAACCGCTAAAAGGGTTTGGAGGCGTTGCTAATCCAGTTAAATTAACCGACCTTTATCAGCGAGTTGCTTTAATTTTAAATAACGCCAATGGACGGCAATTAAATTCCGTCGAATGCTGCTTACTTATTGATGAAGCGGCTAGTACAATAGTGGCAGGAAATATTCGTCGCTCTGCAGGCATGAGACAAGGCGCAAGCGATGATGAATTGTTTGGCAATGCCAAGATGAATTTATGGCAACAAGATGAGGCTGGAAACTGGCGCATCGACCCGGAAAGAGATGCACTCAGGATGTCCAATCATACCCGCGTTTTTCACCATAAACCGACTCTCAATGAATGTATTGATGCTGTGCGTCAACAATACTATTCTGGGGAAGGAGCCATTCAATGGGCTGGTGAAGCCGTTGCCCGAGCCAGTTGCGATTTAATGCCAAATCGTGAAACTAAACGGGATTTCCTGAAAGCCTATAACGAGGGCAAAGGGATGGAATGGATAGGCGATCGCTATCCAGAAATCTCTAAGACAGAGTTAGAACATCGGTTATCCCGCGTGGGATTAAACCCGTGTGGTAAGTAATTTTGCCTCACGTTAAACATCGGGCAAAATCGGTGAATCCTGAGAAGTAATAGGTCTCTTTCACTTCGGTATTTATTAGGTTATTATTTTTATAATACCAATAATTACAAGGAGTGAAAACCATGACATCAAAAGTATGTTCAAAATGTGGCAAAGATAAAGACGTTGAGCAATTTGAAAAACGACTAGATAGTAAAAATGGTCGTAGGCAATATTGCAGAGCTTGTAAAAAAGTTCAAACAGACAAAGCGATAGAAAAATGGAAAGAAAATAACAAACCACAGTATTGGAGATTAAGGGCAGACTCTCTAAATAGCAAAGGTGCTAGACGAAAAGGCATTGCTGGTCAAGTAATTGCTAATTCATACCCATTCAAGGGAGATGACCTTAAAAATCTTTATGAAAGTTCTCCGTGTTGTTATTATTGTGGAATTCCATTAGAAAAAGAAAAAGTTGTTTTTGATCATAAAACACCGCTTAGTCGAGAAGGAAAACACCACATAGAGAACATGGCTATATCATGTCATGATTGTCATCAACTAAAAGGAACTAAAACTGAATATGAATTTAGTACCTTTATTGAAGATTACATAAAGAGATTTGTTCGGAAATACCGAGGTAAGCAGGTTGTTTAAAAGCATCTGCCACCGTAGAGCGTAGGATGTGAACCTCCCATAAGAGACTATAATCATCCCAAGAGTGCCTGACAGTAGTGAGCGGAGTCGAACTGCTGAAAATGTACGCCGAGCTTATCCAAATTCAAGGATAAGAACTAAAGGATAAAAAGCCTTTAGGATAACAACCCTGGAAATTATTGGTGCCGATTTTCATTGCGTTTCGGGCGATACGATGCTGGTTACGCGAGATGGAATGCACCCGATTTGTTCCCTCGTCGGTCAATTGGTGGAAATTTGGAATGGTCAGCGGTGGAGTCGCGTGACTCCGATGTTGACGGGACGCGATCGCCAACTTTATCGCGTCTCTTTTGCCGACGGAACCTGGTTAGATGTCACCGAAAAACACCGTTTCTTCGTGAGCGATCGCTTCGGGAAAGCCTATCTGGAAATGACCACAGCACAACTGCAAGAGCGTCTTTCCACCCACAAATACGCCCTACACACCGAGCCATTCCAGATTGACTATCAAGATGGCAAATTTGTAGATCCCTTGTGGGCTTACACCCTCGGACAATTGGTGGGGGATGGCTCCCTATGCCAATCCAATGGCAAGCCTCAACTACAACTGCGCTTATATGGAGCCAAAAGCTATCCAGAATTGGCGATCGCCGGTCGGACTTCAGGAAAATTGCGCTACTACGCAGAAAATCCCGAAACGCCCGGGTTGCTTTATACGGGTTTTCAAGACCAATTCGACCCGGAACAAGTCCGCGATTTAAAAGCCAATGCCCAAGCCTTGGAAGCCTTGGCAAGTTGGAACCGCGAAGGGATTTTAAACTTCATTGCGGGCTTAATTGATACCGATGGTTCCGCTACGCCAAGCGGTGGCGTTCGATTGTATTTGTCCGATTATAATCGCGCCTATCGGGTTTATCTGTTATTGCTCAAATGCGGGATTCGCTCCTCGGTTAACTTGCAATCGCAAGCCGGTGAAAGCACAAACCTTGGCATTCGCCAGAAAGATTTGTGGTATCTTCAAATTACTGATTGTGCCGCGATTCCTTGTCAGCGAGTCAATACCTCTAACGGTCATCAACCCCAAAATAAAGGTAAATGGCAAGTAATTCGGGCCATTGTCCCCATTCAGGGTGAGCACGATACCTTCTGCTTTAACGAACCCGAATTCCATAAAGGCGTTTTCGGCGGAACCCTCACCGGGCAGTGCAATTTATCTGAGATTCATCTCAATCTAATTGACCCCCAAAACGAGCGCGAACAAGCAGATGCATTTGCCGCTGGCGCTTTATCTGTGGCAACCTTGCTGAATCATAAATTCGTCGAACCCCGCTATCAATACAGCCGGGAAATTGACCCGATTGTTGGGGTTTCCTTTACCGGATTGTTTGATTTCTTCGTTCATGCCTTTGGTGTGCATTGGTTGCGCTGGTGGGTTGAAGGACGTCCGACAACCCCGGAAGGCATCGAATTTAAGCGTCAAGAATCCGACTATTTGACGCGCTGGCGTGACATTGTTCATGCTCAAGTTTGGGATTATTGCGATCGCCACGGATTGCGCCGTCCCAATCGTTGCACCACCGTTCAGCCCAGCGGGACCAAATCTTTACTAACCGGCGCATCTCCCGGTTGGCATCCGCCAAAAGCCCAGCGTTTTATTCGCCGAATTACCTTCGGTAAAAATGACCCCGTTGCACTCGCTTGTATCGACTACGGTTATAACGTGATTCCCTCCCAATCCGATAAAGATGAGAAGGGGAATCTCCTCAATGATCCGTTTGACCCGCGTTGTTCAGAATGGTTAGTGGAAATTCCCATTGCCGTCAGTTGGGCCGATTTACCCGGTGCCGATGAAATTGACATCAGTCAATTTAGTGCCTTGGCTCAAATGGACTTCTACATGAACGTTCAAAGCCACTATGTCACCCATAACACCTCGGCAACTGTGGAAGTTCGGGAGTCAGAAATTGAGCTATTGGGTCAGCGCATTTATGAGGCAATCCAAAACGATGAAGGCTATATTTCTGCTGCCTTACTCGCTCGATTTGACGATCGCCAATCGTTCCCCCGTCTCCCCTTTGAACCCATTGATAAAGCCGAGTACGATCGCCTCAGCGCCGGGGTCTTAGTTCGTCGCAAAACCGATGATTTCAAAACCGCACTCCAGCGCTATGACCTCGGTGAGTTAGCTGAAGCGGGACCTGCCGGTTGCGATTCCGATAAGTGCCTGTTACCGGAAAAAAATCCCTCCTAGTTCATGATGGGATGGCATTTCGCCACCCTATCAGGACCCTAGGTCCGAGAGGTGACCGATGCCGACAGCTACTCCGGTATCAAACGCGCTAGGATACCAGCAGAAGTAGGCAATTCCCCCTGGGATAGCGAAATCCGGGGGGTATCCTACCTCTGACTGCATTGGCCGCCAAAAGGAGACATTCCATGTTTTTAGATGAACTGAGTCCAATTTTTCAAGAAATGACCCAACATCCGGTTGCCTTTTTGGGTGGGTTTTTCTCCGGGGTGTTCCAACTCAATCTCTCCGATGACCCGGTGAAAAGCTGGCTGGAACAACAAGGAGCCTCCCCCTCGGGTTCTTCGACGGGGAATAATAATGGCAGTGGCGGTGACAACAACCGCCCTCAATCTATTTCGATTGACTAGCCGATTTTGTGGGTCTGGGACTGCTCAAATCTGAGGCAGTCCCTTTTTTGAATTAAACCTATTTCACCGAATTCAGGGTTTTTAAAATTATAAAAAGAACTGAATTTGCAAAAAAATACAGGATTAAGTTGAATTAATAACTATTAAAATTATTATCAAACCATTGAAATAAATTCTATATTTTTGGGGCTAGATTTCGTGGGTCTAGGCGGAAATGACTGTTTTGAGGCTTGAATCTGGGATGGGTAATCACCCAATTTAAAATTTTTATCCAGTTTGTATCAGGGTTAACTGACTTTTTGTCAATTTTATGCTTAACTCTGACTTTAAATCCAGGCAAAGTAGTAGAAATACTTAAGAAAATGTTGCGTTTTCTTTCTTTTCCCCTCAAGTTAACCTGCGTTGCTGAAAATGCTTCTTTAAGATGGAAAGGAAAGGGCGACTGGGCAAAAAGCACCTGCTAACCTCTCCAGTCGTCTTAAGTAGAACCACTCCAAAGGAAGATAACAACGATGGCAGATGAAATCACAAAAAATGCGATTGAGCAGACTCAATCGCTCGATCGCGATTGTACAACCCTATCCCGTCACGTCTTGCAGCAACTACATAGCTTTTCTGCGGATGCTCAGGACCTCAGCGCGTTGATGAACCGGATTGCTTTAGCGGCAAAACTGGTTTCCCGCCGGTTGAGTCGCGCTGGGTTAGTGGAAGGGGTGCTGGGGTTTAGTGGCGACATTAACGTTCAGGGAGAAAGCGTCAAACGCATGGATGTCTATGCCAATGATGTCTTTATCTCTGTTTTCAAGCAAAGTGGCTTGGTTTGTCGCTTGGCATCAGAGGAAATGGAGAAACCCTACTATATCCCGGAAAACTGCCCCATTGGTCGATATACCCTGCTTTATGACCCGATTGATGGCTCCTCAAATATCGACAGCAACCTGACTGTTGGGTCTATTTTCTCGATTCGTCAACAAGAGGGGAGCGATGAAAATGGGGAAGCGCTAGATTTGCTGCAAAGTGGACGCAAACAACTCGCTGCCGGGTATATTCTCTATGGACCCAGTACGATGCTGGTTTATTCCATTGGCAAGGGGGTTCATTCCTTCACTCTGGACCCCAGTTTGGGAGAGTTTATCCTGTCGAATCAAAATATCAAGATTCCAGAGCATGGTGCGGTTTACAGCGTCAACGAAGGCAACTTCTGGCAGTGGGATGAACCGATCCGCGACTATATCCGCTATGTTCATCGGCACGAAGGCTATACCGCTCGTTATAGTGGGGCTTTAGTCGGGGACTTTCACCGGATTCTCCATGAAGGGGGCGTGTTCATGTATCCTGGCACCCTTAAAAAACCCGAGGGTAAATTGCGCCTGCTGTACGAAACTGCACCCCTGGCGTTTTTAATTGAGCAAGCGGGGGGATTGGCAAGTACGGGAACTGAGGAAATCTTAGATGTGGTGCCGGATCAACTTCATACTCGTACCCCGGTGATTATTGGCAGTAAAGACGATGTGACCCTAGTAAAATCTTTCATTAACGATCGCAAGCATGAGAAGAACCCGGCGATCGCCACTCATTGATGATGATTTGATGACACAGTAGGGCAATCTCCCCTTACCTTTTAGGCCGATTCAAAGATAAGCTAAAACTTAAGCGTCAAATGAGCGACTTTCATACCATAGGCAGTCATCATCCGCTTTGAAAACATTCACAATGATACCCTGTACTTACCTAGAAACTGAACGAAATAAAACTTATGGCAATCAATCCCTTACTCCAAAAAATCGAACAGGAATATGGTCAAAGTATCTGGATGGATAATTTGAACCGAGATCTGATCAAGTCTGGTGAACTAAAAACACTGATTGAAACCAGAGGACTGCGGGGACTGACTTCTAATCCATCAATTTTTGAAAAAGCCATTGTCGGAAATGCCATTTATGATGCCGATATCGAAGCCGGTATCAAAGCCAATAAATCCGTCGATGAAATCTATGAATCTTTAGTGTTTGAAGATATTCGGAATGCCTGCGATCATTTTCGGGCCATTTATGATGAAACTGAGGGTTTAGATGGCTATGTCAGTATTGAAGTACCGCCGAACCTCGCTCTGGAATCTGAAAAAACTGTTGTTGAAGCCAAGCGCTACTACAAGGAAATTGACCGGGAAAATGTGATGATCAAGATTCCCGGGACTGCCCAGGGGTTACAAGCGGTGGAAAAAGTCATTGCTGAGGGAATCAACGTTAATATTACGTTGTTATTTTCTGTAGACAGTTATGTAGAAACAGCCTGGGCTTATATTCGCGGATTGGAAGCGCGAGTCAAGGCGGGTGAAGATGTTAGTAAGATTTCCTCAGTTGCCAGTTTCTTTATCAGCCGAATTGATGTAAAAGTTGATGAGGCGATCGACGAGAAACTCCATCACGTGACTGAGCTACAGAAAAAAGCTCAGTTGGAGCAAATCAAGGGTAAAGTGGCGATCGCCAATGCCAAGATTGCCTACCAAAAATACAAAGAAATCATCAACAGCGATCGCTGGCAAGCCCTCGCCGCCAAAGGAGCCAACCCCCAACGCTTACTCTGGGCCTCCACCAGCAGCAAAAATCCCAACTACAGTGACGTTATCTACGTTGACGAACTGATTGGACCGGATACGGTCAACACCCTACCCCCAGCCACCATCGAAGCCTGTGCTGACCATTGCGATGTCGCCAGCCGCATCGAAACCGATGTGGATGAAGCCTACCAACTCATCAATAACCTACCTGAATTTGGCATCGACTTGGATCAAGTCATGGCAGAACTCTTAGAGGAAGGGATTGATAAATTTATTCAACCCTTTGAGTCTCTGATGAGTTCCTTGGAAACCAAAGTTAAAAAACTGGCTCCCGCCTAGTCGGGATGGGAAAATGGGTACGCCATCAGTCCGTTACCCATTTTTCTGCCACGACAATCGCTTTCCAGAAATCATTCCGGTCCCCCCCCTTAGCAAGGGGGGGCTAGGGGGGGTTCCCCAATCCCCGGGGATAAAGAGGACCCCACCCTAACCCGGACCTTGCCAAGGTCCGGGGACAAGAGGCCGCAATCATTCCGGTCCCCCCCCTTAGCAAGTGGGGGCTAGGGGGGGTTCCCCAATCCCCGGGGATA
>NZ_JAFLQW010000472.1 GCF_017313335.1 Phormidium pseudopriestleyi FRX01
CGTATCCTAAATCAGCTCTTCTGAACCGTGCCACCCAAAAAAACCTGATTTTCTAGGCTGGTTTGTAACAAAATGTTAAGACCAGACCCGAAAAAACCTGATTTTCTAGGAAAAACTTGTGCTACAATTGGTGAAACCCTTACCCACCTTAAGCTCTATGACAATAGCAGAAGTGTTGCAGTTGGTCGATCGCCTGGTCGATCAGCAACGGGGAAAGCATCTCAATGACTTAGAAAAAACGGTGGTTCAAGGTTTATGGCAGGGACAAACTTACAGTCAAATCTCCGGTCAATGTGGGTACGATGAAAACTATATCGGTGATGTGAGTCGTCAATTATTTAAACAGTTATCTGATGAGTTAGATGAAGATATTAAAAAATCTAATTTTTGTTGGACAATTGAGAGAGTTATAAATTCTCAGTTTGTAGGCTTAGTCAACAGTCCTATTAATTGGTGTCCTCCTCATCCGCAAACCAATCCCAATCCATCGATCGCCGATGAAGAAGACCCCAACAACCAAACGGGGTATTCAGATTTAACCCTGGCCCCGAAAATCACCCAGTTTTACGATCGCACCCTGGAACTGCAAACCCTATCTGATTGGATCCTGGTTCAAAAGACTCGCCTCATCTCGGTTGTCGGATTGCCGGGAATCGGGAAAACCACTCTAGTAAAGCAGTTTGTGGACCTGAATTTGCAACAGTTTGATGCAGTCATCTGGAAAAGTATCAAGATTGAACCCAGTTTAAATCCACTAATTACCGATTGCTTAAGAAAGGTTGCTCATGCTGATTTAAGGTTTAGCGAAATCAACTTTCTGGAGTTCTTCAAAGTATTGAAAAACCATAAAATTTTATTAGTTATTGATGATATCCAAGAGTTATTTAGACCCAGTGAATTAACGGGACAGTATCAGAGCAGATACAAGGATTACAAAACCCTATTTCAACGATTAGCTGAGATTGAACATAGCAGCCATTTAATTTTAATCAGTCAGGAGCAATGTCAAGAAATGATCGGGTTAACCGGGGAGTTAGATCCGGTGCAGTTTTTAAAGTTACAAGGATTAACCCAGGCCAGTATTTTGAGCGATCGCGGTTTAAAAGACCAGTCAAGTTGGTCCCAGTTGATACATCGGTATGAAGGACACCCAGTTTACCTCCAAGAGGTTGCCGATTTAATTAAAACCATGTTTTCCGGTAAGGTTTCCGACTTGTTAGCGGAAGAAGGAATAATTTTAACCGCCAACATGAAATCACAACTCGGGGATATTTTTAACCGATTGTCTCCACTGGAAAAATAGATTATGGTCAAGTTGAGTCAGTCTTCTAAACCCCTGTCGAAAAATCAATTAAAGCAAGACCTAGACCTATCCTTAATGGATTTTTTAAATGGGTTGGAATCTTTGAACCGTCGAAATTTACTCAAAACAATTGGAGGAGAGACGGTTGTATTTGATTGTTTTGGGTTGCTCAGGGAATATATTATAAATCTAGGCATAAATTAACTAAATTCGGTAATTTATCTCAGTAAATCCCTCTAAACCAATGACCAATGACCAATGACCAATGACCAATGACCAATGACCAATGACCAATGACCAATGACCAACAACCAATGACCAATGACCAAAAAAATGATAAAATTAACCCAGTTACCTAGCAGAGAGCATGGTTTATGAATATCTCCCTGACCCCAACACAACAGGAATTTATTCGCGCTACCGTCAACCGTGGCAGATACGCCTCGGAGGGTGAAGTGGTGGCAGCGGCATTGCGGTTGCTAGAGGACCGAGAAAAGCGCTATCAGGAAAAGTTAGCGGAGTTGCAGGAAAAAATTACAGCAGGCATCGAATCTCTGAATCGCGGTGAAGGGATGGATGGGGAAACTGTCTTAGCTCACCTCAAGGCGGAAATTGAGCGCAGGGAAGTGCCCAAGGACCTATCTTGAACTTGGAAGTCCCACGGGGGTCCCCAGGAAACTTTAAAAAACTTAACGAAAATTCTCATCGATTCAGTTTAAGGTAACCCTTTAGAGGTTATTTTTTATGGCCTCTTGCGAAGGCGATAGGCCCGCTGTTTTATTAAAGTTGGAAAGTTAAGGAAGCGAATGAGTAGCAATTTAGCAACAAAGCTGCGTGAAGGCACGAAAAAGTCTCACAGCATGGCAGAAAATGTGGGTTTTGTCAAGTGCTTTTTAAAAGGAACGGTTGAGAAAACCTCTTATCGGACTCTGGTGCGTAATCTCTACTTCGTCTATTCGGCGATGGAAGAGGAGATGGAACGCCACCGCAATCACCCGATCTTGTCGAAGATTTACTTTCCCGAACTGAACCGCAAGGCCAGTTTAGAGCAAGATTTAACCTTCTACTATGGCAGCAATTGGCGGGAGCAGGTGGCTCCTTCTGAGGCGGCTCAAGTCTACATTCAGCGGATTCGCGAAGTGTCGGAAACGGCACCGGAACTGTTGGTGGCTCATTCCTACACCCGGTATTTGGGCGATTTGTCTGGCGGTCAAATTCTCAAGGGAATTGCTCAACGGGCGATGAATTTAGAAGCCGATGGGACGGCTTTCTATGAGTTTGAGCAGATTACGGATGAGAAGGCGTTCAAAACTCAGTATCGTGAGGCGATGAACAATTTGCCGATTGATGATGCGGATGCCGATCGCATTGTGGATGAAGCGAATCATGCCTTCGGGTTGAACATGAATATGTTTAAGGAACTCGAAGGGAATTTGATTAAGGCGATCGGTCAAATGGTGTTTAACGCCTTGACTCGTCGTCGCAATCGTGGCAACACGGAATTGGCAACGGCTGAATAATCTTAACAATCAAGTGAGCGATCGCCGATTGGCGCTAGGCAGTAGGGTCGAGTGTCAATGGGCGATCGCTCCTGTTTGTTTGGAGGGTTTCAGGAAAAGGCTTGGATATCAATGCCACATTCATCAACGAGATAACACAGCGCCCGAAACCGCAGTCCCATCAGTTCATCGTAGAAGGGATTGAGTTTGCACAAGGGCGGAATGTGGAAGATTGTGCGGCCCATAAATTTGAGGTCCCGGGCAAAGGGGCATTGCGCTGGAATCAGCTTGTAAAGTTGTTTCGCCACATTGGGGTCTCGAACCTCAATCTGATTGAGCCATTGACGCAGGGATTGGAGGAAGGGCACAGAACGTTGAGTCATGATAGTAATACCTCATCGGGGCGCGATCGCAATTCGCTTGCCCCTGTAAATGGTTCCTATCTCCCACCATAGACTGCTTAACACAAAGTTTTGTAAAGGAATCGACAAAAGTCCCCCGATCCTTGTAAAGGTTTTGTAAAAGCCCCGGGGCCACTTAAGAACCAGCAGAACGCGACTTCAAGGCGATCGCCTCTTCAATATCGCCCAATTCATCGAAAATTTGTCCTAATTTTTCCCGAAGTAGAAGGGATTGGCTGCTGTAAACCTTGCCAGTTTCTAACAGTTTGAGGGCGGTTGAATAGGCGCGACTCGCGGACAGGAGTTTCCCCGCATCCTGGAACGTATCCCCTAAAATTTGATAGGTTTGGGTCAGAGTTGGATTGAGTTTGAGAGATTGTTGACACAGGGTTACCGCCCGGTTTAATTGTCCTTGGTGATAGGCTAGTTCTGCTTGTTGGGTGAGGATTTGAGCCGTTGTGGGGGCGATGACAACCTCTGGAGGAACAGAGGTTGTGTTCAATCCACAGAGGTGACTTAACCAGTCAATCCAGGCAGTGGCGCGCACCTCCCAAGTACAGGAATGATGGATATAGTCAACCTGTTTTTGCAGTTGGGATTCGGCATTGATATCTTGCAAATTTGCGATCGCCTGCACCGTTGTTTCGACAAAGCGACTTGCATAATTTTGCCAATCGGTTCTTAAGGAAAATTGCCAATCCCTGACGGAAGAAAATCCCTGCACATCCTCAACCGAAACTAAGGGACAAAAACCTGCTGTAGTTTCAGTCAGTCCCGCTAAATTGCTCGTCACCACCCGGCATCCACTTGCCATTGCTTCCATCACCGCAATACAAGAAGTTTCTTGAAAAGTATTGGGATAGGTTAAGATAGAAACTGAGCGCAATTGTTGAGCGAGTTCCGGTTGAGAAACCGACCCTAAATATTCTACGCCATCCATGTCGCGACAGCGTTGATAGAGGGAACCATAGACGGATTCATCGATATCTTCTCGAAGTTGATAGACTTTTTTGCTAGAGAAAACTTTGAGGAGAGTTCCGGGGACCGCTTGACGAATTTTTGGGAAAATAGATAAGAGTAAATCTAATCCTCGGAAGGGGGTACTGGTGTAAGCGAGAATGGGGGGATGAGATTTTTGGGAGCGGATAGAAGTGTTTGGGGGAAAGAGGTTTTGAAAGGCTGGGGCGATCGCATTTCGGAGAATCGCACTGCGAGAGGGAGGAATGCCAAATGCCTTTTCAAATTGATGTCGCTGCCACTCGCTGACAAAGGCAAATCCATCATAAACATCCCGTTCCTGGGGAGTTTCTAAAGGCTGCATGGCATGAAGGGTAGGAAGCTGTTGAGTCCAAAGAATCAAGCGAATTTTATCCCCGAAGAATTGACGCAGGGGGATACCCTTTCCAGCGATATTTAAGATGATCACCACATCCAGCGATCGGCGTAATGTCTCAGGAATAGTATTTAAAGGCAACTGAAAACACTTTACCCCTCGGGACATTCCCGGGTTAGAAGTTTGATTAAAAACAAACACCTCATGACCCTGTTGCGCCAATTTTTCCGCTAAATAACATAAAGCCGATTGGGAACCTCCCATTGGTATTTCATAAACGTTTTCTACCCGATAATCCCAATCAGAAGGGTCTATAAATGCAATTTTCATATCAATTTTAGAGCGGGAGAAACGATTGGCAAGAGGTTCGGAACTCAGGGGTGATCTGATCCGCTATCCCTTAGACATCGACACTCATTGATAATATCACCCAGGGCGGGATCAGTCATCCGGACGGGAAAAAATGCGCGATCGGGTCAGGAACAGGGTAAATTTAACACTGGAGTTTATTTTAACTGTCGTTCTGTCCCAGAGGGGCAAACATAGGAGTGGATCTGATGAGTACAGCAAATGCCATGAAACAGGAAGTCGGCAAGGCAGCCGCGCAACGAGTGAAATCCGGTTCCATCGTGGGATTAGGGACGGGTTCTACCACCGCTTATACCATTCAGTTCCTTGGGGAACGGCTTAAAAATGGGGATTTAAAAGATATTAAAGGGATTCCCACTTCGTTTCAAGCATCAGTGCTGGCGAAAGAATATGGGATTCCTTTAACAACATTGGATGAAGTCGATCGCATTGATATTGCCATTGATGGTGCCGATGAAGTTGATCCCCAGAAAAACCTGATTAAAGGCGGGGGTGCAGCACATACTCGCGAGAAAATTGTGGATTCTCTAGCTGATATATTTATCGTCGTCGTAGATAGTTCTAAATTGGTGGATAAATTGGGTTCTACCTTTTTGTTGCCTGTCGAAGTATTGCCGATGGCAATGACTCCGGTGATGGCAGCGATTAAAAAGTTAGGGGGAGTCCCGGAATTGCGGATGGGTGTTAAGAAAGCCGGACCCGTGATTACGGATCAAGGAAATTTTGTGATTGATGTAAAATTTGATAGCATTGACAACCCTGGGGAATTAGAAAAGACCCTGAATAATATTCCTGGAGTTTTGGAAAATGGGTTATTTGTGGGGGTTACGGACGTAGTTTTAGTGGGGGAAGTAGTAGATGGTAAAACGGTGATTCGGGAACTGTAAACTGGGCGATTTTCTATCAGGGTTCGGGCATTTTACAGCATTTGAGTCATTCATAAGCCGGGAGTGGGAGCATCTTGCCCCGTTGCTATAATAGGGAGCAAGATGCTCCCACTCCAGTGCAGGGATTTGATGCCTCTCTTTGAGGCAGCATTCATAATCAGCGTACTCTAAATTATTAAATTACAACTCAAAATTTATCATGATGCAATATCGACGCTTTGGCCGAACGGAACTACAAATGCCGGTCTTTTCTTGTGGCGGCATGAGATATCAGTACAAGTGGCAAGATGTGCCTCAATCTAGCATTCCTGCGGATAATCAAGACAATGTAAAAGCAACTATCCATCGGGCCGTCGCTTGTGGTATTAATCATATTGAAACGGCCCGGGGATACGGTACTTCAGAGATTCAATTGGGAGAGATTCTTCCTGAATTCCCCCGAGAACAGTTGATTGTGCAAACTAAAGTGGGACCGACAGAAGACCCCCAAGAATTTCGGAAAACTCTGGAACAATCTCTGTCGAATTTAAAGCTAGATTATGTTGATTTATTGGGAATACATGGGATTAATACTCCCCAATTATTAGACTACAGTATTCGTCCAGGGGGTTGCTTGGATGTGGTCAAAGAATTTCAGGCTCAAGGCAGAGTAAGGTTTGTAGGGTTTTCGACTCATGGGCCAACGGAGGTGATTCGTCAAGCCATAGAAACCAAGCGTTTTGATTATGTCAACCTCCATTGGTATTATATCAATCAGGTAAACTGGCCTGCTATTGAAGCAGCAACTCAGCAGGATATGGGGGTATTTATTATTAGTCCCTCCAATAAAGGAGGAAACTTATACAGTCCCCCTGAAAAATTAGTGGAACTATGTGACCCCCTTAGTCCGATTGTGTTTAACAATTTATTTTGTTTGCAGCATCCCCAAGTTCATACTTTAAGTATTGGGGCATCAAGACCCACAGATTTTGATGAACACCTAAAAACTTTATCGCTTTTAGAAAAAGCTGATGAACTTTTACCCCCGATTATTGAACGGTTGGAAAAAGCGGCGATCGCCCGATTTGGAGAAGATTGGGTCAGAAGTTGGCATATTGGCTTACCAAAACCGGAAGAAACCCCCAATTCTATTAACATTCACCAGATTTTATGGTTGAGAAACTTGGCGATCGCCTACGATATGGTCGATTATGCCAAAATGCGCTATAATCTACTCGGAAATGGCAATCATTGGTTTCCTGGGGAAAAAGCCGAAGCCATCCACACAGTAGACTTTAGTCAATGTCTTGCGCGCAGTCCTCACGCCGATAAAATCCCTGGACTCTTAGCTGATGCTCATCAGTTACTCGCCGGGGAAAGTGTGAAAAGACTCTCCCAACAATAATTGGTTCAAATCATGACAGCAAGCCGGATATGTTTTGTCGGTGACTCCTTTGTAAACGGAACCGGAGACCCTGAATACTTAGGCTGGACCGGCAGAATTGTCGCGGCAGCTTGTCAAACGGGGGAAGAAATTACCTATTACAATCTCGGGGTTCGGCGAGATACCTCTGCGGATATTTTAAAGCGGTGGCTGCCTGAAGTTTCCCATCGTTTACCCCCGAATTGTAACGGAAAGGTCCTATTTTCTTTCGGTGCGAACGATATTACCTTAGAAAAAGGAAAAACTCGCGTAGATTTTCCGGACTCCCTGAACCATGCATGGCAAATCCTGGAACAGGCGAAATTGTTGTTTTCGGTGTTAATGGTGAGTTCTCCTCCCCTTGCCGACTGGGAAGATAACTTGAGACTTGCTGCTTTATCCAATCAATTTGAGCAAATTTGCTGCAATCTGTCCATTCCCTATTTAGATGTCTTAACCCCCCTTCAAAACTCTCCAATTTGGATGAGTGAAGTGGCGGCTAATGATGGAGCACATCCTCAATCCCCAGGATATGCAGAATTGGCAGAATTGGTCAAAAATTGGTTAGGCTGGACCTCTTGGATTAACTGAAAAAAGACATGAACAACTTAAAACTTTCCCTCCCCAAACCGAAAACTCAACTTTCTCTAACCCTCTTAAGTCTTTTACTCCTATTCCCCGGACTGAATAGCTGTACAATCTGGGGGAATAATAGTGCCACGACAATCCCGGAAGCAGAAAGAGATTTGCCGGAACAGCGATTTTTAGACTTTCCAGGATGGCTAGGATTTGGGACCAAAGTGCAACAAAATGGTGCCAGTGAGTTTCCCTTTTCTCCCACCAGTGGAGAGGCACAAATTGCCATGTTTTCAGAACAATGGTCGTTAGTTGATCCAGGGACTCCTTTAGTGGCGATCGCACCGGGAATTCGTGAAGAAGTGACCTTGCGGCGCTGGCAAAATGAACCCTACGGTTGCAACGATAGTCCCACTCCAATGGCAACCTTTAATGCGTCTCAAACCTTCCCAGAAGGAGCAGTTTGGGTGTTGCCACCTTCTCAAGGAGATGCTGTCACTGCCTTACCTGTAGAAACCCTACCCATCGATCGCATTCCCGAGGGAGTGCTGCGTAGAGATCCGCCAAACCCCGCACAAATCCGCGCCTGGGAAGCGGGGGAAGCGATTGTGGTATTGGAACAAACCAGCGATAATACGGCAATGTTAACGGTTGCTGATAATACCGGAACCCCACTCTACACCAACCCGGTGGAAATTTTATCGATACCGGGTTCCTACGAGGAACCGATTGATTTTTCTCGACCCTTTCAACCGGGAATTCCTGCACCCATTGGTGCCTTCCAATTCCAAAATAATGCTGTTCCCCTGTTGGTGTTTTGGCGTCCCAGTTTTGAGGGTCATAGCTTTGAGGCACTGGTTCCTAGAGGCGATCGCCTAGAGTCGATTGATGTCGGTTCCGTCTACTATTGCGCCTTTTAGCAACAGCTGCAGCAACAGGTTTAACCCTCCTCCGTGACTTAAGCCCTCCCCAAGACACAGGGGAGGGCTGTTTCATTGTCAAATTTTCCTTACCCCGTAAGCTTTACAGCCCAAGGGTTTTCGTCCTTATTTCCTAAGTTGAAACTAAAAAATAGGAAACCACCCCGTCCCTTCGGGACACCCCTCCAAGGGAGGGGAATTAGCC
>NZ_JAFLQW010000362.1 GCF_017313335.1 Phormidium pseudopriestleyi FRX01
AGCCAAGATTACCGATCCAGTATTCGTCAAAAAATTAGATTCTGGGCATCAACCCTCCCATAATTGCCTAGTAACCGTCAGTCTCAGTATCCCTTGGGCACCTTCAGACGGGGAAGGTGAACCTCTCTGTTGGAAATTAATCGCCGGTGTCATTGAACTGTAAGGGAATTTCCAAAAACAACCGGAGTTCCTACCCCCTGCTTCAACGGCAAAATCTGTAGTAAAATGGAGAAAACGAGTTTTCTGGAGGTCCGCTAAATTTTTGAATAGGCAGGATTTTAAAACCATCGCACTCATGCGGCTGAAAGAAGTAGAAGTGCTGCTCAACAATGGTCAATACTCTGGCGCGTATTATCTGATCGGTTATGTTGTGGAATGTGCGTTAAAGGCTTGCATTGCCCGACAAACGCGAAAGTCTGATTTTCCTGACAAAAAAACTGTTCTTGACAGTTACACCCACGACTTGGAAAAGCTAGTAAAAGTTGCTAAACTTGAGAATGAATTCAAGGTGGAACGTAATAATCCAGATTTTTATTCTCGATGGTTAAGGGTGAAAGAGTGGAACGAAGAAAGTCGTTACCAAAAACATAGCCGACAAAAATCCATCGAGATTTACCAGTCAATTACAGACACTAATCACGGAGTTTTACAATGGCTACAGCAACATTGGTAAATCAAGAGATAGAAGAAGGAAAAAGACTCATTGATGCCCTGAATGCAGCCGGTCTATCGGTCGATTCAGCGCTTTGGATCTATTCTTCAGAAAGAGAAAGCTGGCAGCTTATGCTCACTTCTCCCCTATGTGATCAAAAAGGAACCCTACACACCTATAAGGAAATCATGACAGTATTTCCCCAGGTAGAACCCGAATTAAAAATAGATTGGACTGGGCTGGTAGCTGTAAGCCCTAACCATGAATTAATTAAAGCGTTACGTCAGTTGCAAAAAGAGGGAGATTTTAACTTATCCGGGAGAAGAATGACTAACAATCTGTTGTCTAACCGGATGTGGGTTGACGATGCTTATATTTATCAAATTGCTTGAGCAATAGGGCAGGTTTCCTGGAGGACCTCTGAGAGGTCATGGAACAAGGGTAGCTGGGAATTTGCTCCGTTAGCGCTACGGATTTATCCCGCGATTGAGCAAATTCTCCGGGTTACCCCTGGTGAAATATTTTTCTACGGTTCCCTATCTGCAATATTTGGGGACAGGTTTGTGCAATTTCCCTTGAGCGATTAGAATAGGCAGAGTGCGGATTTTCTCGTAAATTGGTTACCAGACTGGATCCAGTTAAGCGGAGAAGAGCGGTCAAAAGCACCGTCAAACTTGCTCCGCCTCTATTGGCTAATTTTTATTTCAGTTAGGTAACCCGTCAATACTTGTTAATCTCAGGAGTAACTCGGAGGAATTGTCATGGCGATCGCATTTCAGGGTGCTTACTTTCAAGATTTCGATTCTCTACCCACAAATGGAACAAATCATCCCTGGACGAATCATTCTACCTTACCAGGATGGTATCTGTTTCGTCAACCGGAACCGGGAATCGAAGTGTTGACTTATGACGCAAATCATGGAGTAAGTAATAAAGGCAGTTTTTATAGTTATGGATTAACCGATGACTCCGATCGCGCTTTAGGAGGACTGGGTTCAGGGGGTGCTTATTTTGGCAATCCACCTACTGGAACCATAGCAGGATGGATTGCTTTTGCTGCAACGAATACCACAGGTTTACCCATCAATAGTATCACCCTAAATTTTGATGGGGAACAATGGCGAAGTGGGGCAAATACAACGCTGCAAACAATGGTGTTAGAGTATGGAGTGGGAGCAACATTTGATACGGTTACAACTTGGACTAACCCGGAGGGAAATTTTGATTTCACTTCCCCTTTTGCTCTGGAAACAGCAGATGAAATCAATGGAAATACGGAGGGTTTGCTTGCCAATCTGGGGGAGACCATCCATAATTTAACGTGGGACAATAATCAAACGCTTTGGATTCGGTGGATACACCTCAACGACTTGGGAAATGACCACGGATTGGCCATTGATAATTTTAGTTTGGTTTGGTATAGTGCAATAATCGCCGAGTCTGATGGCATCACGACGGTGACAGAAGGGGGGACAATAGATACCTATACCGTAGTTTTAACAAACCCACCCACTGCAGAAGTAACGATTACGATTAATCCCGATAATCAAACAACAACCGGGGTTGATTTCCTGATATTTACTCCTGAGAATTGGGATGAGCCTCAAACCGTGGAAATTGTGGCTGTTGATGATAATATGGTAGAAGGAAACCATATCGGAACGATTACTCATACAGCTACATCTACGGATCCGAATTACGATGGAATTACCATCAATGCAGTCACGGCGAATATCACCGATAACGATAGCGCAAATAATCCTCCGGTGGTTGTGAATGCGATCGCCGATTTAACCGCCACGGTATCCACTCTATTTAACTTTACCATTCCGGCAGATACCTTCAACGACCCCGATGGCAATCCCCTCAGTCATTCTGCCACCTTAGAAGATGGCAGCGAGTTACCCCCTTGGTTAATCTTTAATGCCACAACTCGCACTTTCAGCGGAACTCCTCTGGAGAATCATCTCGGCAGTATCAATATTAAAGTCACCGCATCCGATGGGAGTCTCTACGTTAGTGATATTTTGACTCTAGCAGTCAGTGCAGTAACACCAAATCCAGAATTTGAAGTAGAAAACTCTCCAGAATCGGAAGCTAACAATCCTCCCTCGGAAACTAATCCTCC
>NZ_JAFLQW010000479.1 GCF_017313335.1 Phormidium pseudopriestleyi FRX01
ATAGGCTGGCGGATCAAGGCAGTAGTGACTTACTGTGCCGGAATTTCACCGAAGACGTGAATGCAATAATCACGCAGATGATTATTCTTACTCGCTTTTACTATTTTAACACGGTCGGCTCATATCCCCACGGATAAATCAGGGGGCTTTACGCCGATTCTCGGTAAATGCGATCGGACGATCGCCAATGGGTTCACTGCTCAGAGTGGGACCGTCTGGACCCGAAAAGTCTTAAAATGTGTTAAGAAATAGGGTGAGGGCAAGGGAATCGCCGGGGTCTGAGTGACCGGGGGTGACGACTCTTGTTAAAACCATCTTGCCCATTGCATCCTCCGCCTATCGCGCCGATAACTGACAAAAGCGTATGACCGACGTTCCTGTATCTCGCATTCGTAACTTTTCAATCATTGCTCATATCGACCACGGAAAATCCACCTTGGCCGACCGTCTCCTCCAGGTGACCGGCACAGTGGAAAAACGGGCCATGAAGCAACAGTTCCTCGATAATATGGAACTGGAACGGGAGCGCGGCATTACGATCAAGCTGCAAGCGGCCCGGATGAACTATCGGGCAAAAGATGGGGAAAAATATGTCCTCAATTTAATCGATACCCCGGGTCATGTGGATTTTTCCTACGAAGTCTCCCGATCGCTGGCCGCTTGTGAAGGGGCGCTGTTGGTGGTGGATGCCTCCCAAGGAGTCGAGGCCCAAACCCTGGCGAATCTTTACCTGGCCCTGGAATATGATTTAGCAATTATTCCAGTGTTGAATAAAATTGACCTACCCGGAGCAGAACCGGAACGGGTTAAAAATGAAATTGAACAAATCATTGGTCTGGATTGCTCCAATGCCATTCTCGCTTCAGCGAAAGAGGGGATCGGAATTGATGAGATTTTGGAGGCGATCGTTAATCGGATCCCCGCGCCCCAAGATACCGTGGATGCTCCCCTGCGAGCGTTGATTTTTGATAGTTATTACGATGCCTATCGCGGGGCGATCGCCTATTTTCGGGTGATGGATGGGACCCTCAAAAAAGGCGATCGGGTCCGACTCATGGTCGCCGGGAAGGAATACCATGCCGATGAAATTGGCATCCTCTGCCCTACCCAACAACCCCTGGATGAACTGCACGCCGGGGAAGTGGGCTATCTCGCCGCTGCCATCAAAACCGTCGAAGATGCCCGGGTTGGCGATACCATCACCTTGGCGCAAAACCCGGCAGAAACCCCCCTACCGGGCTACACCGAAGCCAATCCAATGGTCTTCTGTGGCCTATTCCCCACGGATGCCGACCAATTCGAGGACCTGCGCGAAGCCCTGCAACGCCTCAAGCTCAACGATGCATCCCTCTCTTATGAACCGGAAACCTCCAGCGCGATGGGGTTTGGTTTCCGCTGCGGATTCCTGGGATTGCTGCACATGGAAATCGTCCAGGAACGCCTAGAACGGGAGTATGACCTGGATTTAATCACCACTGCCCCCTCGGTGGTTTATCTGGTGACCAAAATCAATGGGGAAAAGGTTTACGTTGATAATCCCAGTCTATTACCCGGTCCCCAAGAACGGGAAAAAATTGAGGAGCCTTATGTGCGGGTGGAGATGATTACCCCGGAAACCTACGTGGGGGCTTTGATGGAACTCTGTCAGACTCGGCGTGGGGAGTTTACGGATATGAAGTACCTGACCCCGGAACGGACCACGTTGGTGTATGAGTTGCCTTTGGCGGAGGTGGTGACGGACTTTTTTGACCAGATGAAGTCGCGATCGCGCGGGTATGCCAGCATGGAATATCATGTGATTGGCTACCGGGAGAATCCGTTGGTGCGGATGGATATTCTGATTAAAAATGACCTCGTGGATGCTCTGGCGATGATTGTCCATCGGGACAAAGCCTATGTCATGGGTCGCGCCTTGGTAGAAAAACTCAAGGAGTTGATCCCCCGCCATCAATTTAAGGTCCCACTCCAGGCATCGATTGGGTCTCGGGTGATTGCCAGCGAAAATATTCCCGCCCTGCGAAAGGATGTGTTAGCCAAATGTTATGGCGGGGACATCTCCCGGAAGAAGAAACTGCTGAAAAAGCAAGCCAAGGGTAAGAAACGCCTCAAGGCGATCGGGACCGTCGATGTCCCCCAGGAAGCATTTATGGCGGTCCTCAAGCTCGATCGCACTTAAAACTGGGAGTTTTAAGGGTTTTATAAAAAAACGTAAAGTTTTAATTAACTTTGCTTCAAAAGCGCCCTTTTAGGCGCTTTTTTTGTTATTTTAGAAAAGAAATTAACGGAATGCCAAGTTTTGAGCCAATGGCTCTGTCCTTTCTAACTCTAAGTAGCTTAAAAGTATGAGAATATTGGTTACGGGGGGTGCCGGTTTTATCGGTTCCCATCTTATTGATCGGTTAATGGAACAAGGACATGATGTCTTATGCCTGGATAACTTTTTTACCGGCGATAAGCGCAATATCAGTAAATGGTTCGGGAATCCCTATTTTGAACTGATTCGCCACGATGTGACAGAACCGATTCGGTTAGAAGTTGAACAAATTTATCATTTAGCTTGTCCGGCATCGCCGGTTCACTATCAGTACAACCCGGTAAAAACCATTAAAACCAGCGTCATTGGCACGATGAATATGTTGGGACTCGCCAAGCGAGTTAAAGCAAGACTTTTAATGGCTTCTACCTCGGAAGTCTATGGGGACCCAGATGTGCATCCTCAAACCGAAGACTATCGGGGGAATGTCAATACCATCGGAATTCGGAGTTGTTACGACGAAGGAAAACGAGTGGCAGAAACCCTCTGTTTTGATTACCATCGTCAAAATAATGTAGATATTCGGGTGGCTCGAATTTTTAATACGTTCGGGTCCAGAATGTTAGAAAATGATGGACGAGTGGTCAGCAATTTTGTCGTGCAAGCCTTGCGGGGGATTCCATTAACTGTCTATGGCGATGGTTCCCAAACTCGGAGTTTCTGCTATGTTTCTGACTTAGTAGAAGGGTTAATGCGCTTGATGAATGGCGAACATATCGGTCCTATAAATTTGGGAAATCCGGATGAATACACGATTTTACAACTGGCTGAAAAAATCCAGAAAATGGTGAATCCGGATGCGGATATTCAATTTAAGCCCCTTCCTCAAGATGATCCGCGCCAACGCCAACCGGATATCACCCTGGCGAAGACTTGGTTGGGATGGGAGCCAAAAATTCATGTGGATGAAGGATTAAAAATGACCATAGAAGATTTTCGCGATCGCCTGATATCTAAGTAACCGAACGGGGTAATCCCTCCTGATGAGAATCATCTCGCTAGGGAGTGGAGATATTCCCCAAAATGGGATAGAGTATAATCGCGATTACGTTAGGGTGCAGCATACAAAAAATGAACAGGATGAAGGAGCCGGGAAGCCAAAATCAGCGATCGCCTACAATTGAAAGTTAGGATGAAATCAACGGGGGACAAAATTAGAGATTCCCTAGCATTTCTCCCCCCATCCAGTTCAAAAGATTTTCCCCCTTTTTCATGGGATAGACTTCTATAAAGAGAGCAGGAGATACCTTATATGCGCGTTTGTGTTATTGGTACCGGATACGTTGGCTTAGTGACCGGAGCTTGTTTAGCATACACAGGTCATCATGTGATTTGTGTGGACAATAACGAAGAAAAAGTCAAATTAATGAAATCCGGACGGTCCCCAATTTATGAACCGGGACTCTCCGAAATCATGCAGGAGTCCTCGGAAGCCGGACGCTTAGAATTCACCACCGACTTACAATATGGCGTCTCCCACGGTGAGATTTTATTCATTGCTGTGGGTACCCCTCCCCTCCCCACCGGAGAAAGTGATACCCGCTATGTAGAAGCCGTAGCGCGAGGCATCGGTGCTCATCTGGATAAAGGGTATAAAGTCATCGTCAATAAATCTACAGTTCCCATCGGTTCCGGTGACTGGGTAAGGATGATTGTCCTCGATGGGGTTACCGAACGTCATCAAAATGAAGGCAGTAAGGACGAAACTGCTAAACAACTCGGTGTGGAATTTGATGTGGTCAGTAATCCCGAATTCCTGCGGGAAGGGTCAGCGGTTTATGACACCTTTAATCCCGATCGCATCGTTCTCGGCAGCAACAACGAACGCGCACTCAAAATGATGGAAAAACTCTATGAAACCATCATCCAGCGCAAGTTTGCAGAAGATGCTTCCTTGCCACCAGTTCCCGTGGTTTTGACTGACATCAGTTCGGCAGAAATGATTAAATATGCCGCCAATGCGTTCCTAGCGACTAAAATTAGCTTTATCAACGAAATCGCCAACGTTTGCGATCGCGTCGGTGCCGATGTAGTTCAAGTCGCTAAAGGCATGGGTCTCGACTCCCGAATTGGCACTAAATTCCTGCAAGCGGGTATCGGTTGGGGGGGTTCCTGTTTCCCCAAAGATGTGTCGGCAATGGTGCATACTGCTGATGACTATGGCTATGATGCTCAGTTACTCAAAGCGGCGATCGAAGTGAACAAACGTCAGCGTCAGATTGCCATTGAAAAATTGCAACATGAACTGAAAATTCTCAAAGGTAAAACGATTGGATTGTTAGGATTAACCTTCAAACCCGATACCGACGATATGCGCGATGCACCGGCGTTGAATTTAATTGAACAACTCAACCGTCTCGGTGCGAAAGTGAAAGCCTATGACCCAATTGTTTCTCAAACTGGGATTGGTCAGGGATTGAGTGGGGTATTGGTAGAAACTGACCCAGAACGATTGGCCGATGGTTGCGATGCTTTAGTTCTGGTCACGGATTGGCAGCAATTCCTAAGTTTAAATTATGAGAAAATGGCGAAATTGATGAACCATGCCGTCATGATTGATGGTCGCAATTTCCTCAATCGTGAACAACTGCAAAAAGCTGGATTCCGCTATGTGGGAATTGGACGGTCTTAACGCTTAGTATCAACGGATAACCGGCGGGGGTGAAAACTCCCGCCTAAACGTTCAAATCGGTTCAAATTGCCTACAAATCGGATGGGAATGTTAACCCAGAATATGGACCAGCCAACCGGCGATCGCACCCCCGAAGACTAACCAAGCAGCATTGATCCGCCAAACTAAGGCAAAAATAGCGGCGATCGCCGCAATCAAAGCCGCTATCCAATCAATCCCTAACAGCGCAGTCCCTAGCGGTATTCCAATAAAATTAATTTGGAGAGTGCTCACCGCTAATTGAACCGTCACCACCGCCATGAGTGCCACTGCACTAACATTAATCGCATCTAAAAACGCTGAAGTCCATTTACTCGATCTCAAGCGCGGAATCCAGGGATTGAGAATTAACACAAACAGAAACGATGGCAAGGTAATCCCCAAAGTCGAGACAATCGCACCGGGAAATCCGCCAATTACATAGCCGATAAAAGTTGCCGTGGTCAGCAAAGGACCCGGAGTGACTTGACCCATTGCCACCGCATCTAATAACTGTTGCTGAGTCAACCAGCCAAATTCATCGACTACTTGACCTTGTAAAAAGGCAATTAAGACATAACCACTGCCATATAAAACGCTACCTACTTTCAGAAAAAATAACCCCAATTTCCACAAAGGAACGGGTTCTGAATTGACCAATTGAACCGGAGATACAAGACTGGGAGTTTGGGATAAAAACAACCCAAAAAGCCATGCGTTTAAAGTCGATTGATGACGTAAATTCAGCCAAACGGCACCGAAGAGTCCGCCTAACAATAAGGCGACTACTTCATTCACGCCGAACCAGACTGCAATCGCCGTGGCGATCGCAATCATCAACAGTTCCCGAGACTTCACCGCCTTTTTCCCCAAGCGCCACAAGGCGGTAAAAATCACCGCTAAAACCGCCGGTTTGATGCCATATAACAAAGGATAAACCTGGGGTAATTCTCCAAATTGGACATATCCCCATCCCAAAGCTACGGTCATTAAAACAGCAGGGACAACAAAACAAGTTCCGGCGACAATTAATCCTAACCCACCGGCATAGATATAGCCAATATGAATCGCCATTTCTGTCGAATTGGGTCCGGGGATTAAGTTAGTGGCACCTACAAGATCCAGAAATTGTTCTTTGGTTAACCATTGCCGCCGACGGACGACTTCATCCTCCATCATGGCAATATGTGCCGCTGGACCTCCAAATCCAATGATGCCGAGTTTGAGGAAGACTTTTACGAGTTCTGATAGGTGAGAGAGGTTCATTTGTTAACCACTGATTTTAGGGATTTTTAACCACTGATTTTAGGGATTTTTAACCACTGATTTTAGGGATTTTTAACCACTGATTTCACGGATTTTCACGGAAGAGATGGGGGAAAGATTATTTTAGATAAATTAGGAGGTTTAATCCGGGGATGGTTCGGGAGAGGGTCCAGAGGAGGAGGCTGAGATAGAGGAGGCCGAGGGTCCATTGATACCAGACTAAACTGGAGATGATGCTGGGGAGATGTTCGTCTCGCAGGCGGATGTCATTGAAGCCAAATTTTAGCAGGTTATTGAGGCTGAAATCGTAATAATTCAGCCAGTTCCATCGGCGGTTCCAGAGGAGGGGGAGATAGCGTTCTCTCATGGCGGGAAAGCGGGGAATGATGGGTAAGCGTCCGATCGCCAAGCGGAGTTGGCGCATTCCAGTATCTTCTACGAAGTAGCTGGAGTCGATGAGGTTATGATAGCGGCCTTTTTTGTAGAGGATGATGATTAAAAGGGTGGGGATGGGGATAATCAGAATTCCTAAGCAGGTTAGGGTTAATAATGGTTCGCTACTGGTGCGAATAATGGCGAATACTCCGGTAGTGGCTAATCCTAGGCAAGTGGATAGCATCCAAGGGGTTTCAAAGGCGGTGGGAATGATGGGTTGGGGAAGGATGCGCCGATAGCGATCGATGAACCAAAATAAAAGACTGAAATAGGCGATCGCCACTAATCCGACACCGAAAATTAGCCAAAAGCTGGTCCCGTAGCGTGTTAGTAGTAGGAGTGCACTTAATCCTAACCAATGGCAGGCGGTTCGCAACCAACCGGGGAGAGAGAGGGGTTGACCTGCAACGGCGCGATCGCGGAGTTTGATATAACTGGCAAGGTCAATTTCTGGTAAGTTCAGGACTTCGCTAAGACTGCCAAAAATACGCTCATCTTGACTGCGGACAATGGCATCCGCCTGATTTTTTGACAATCCGAGTTTAATTAATTGTTGTTGAGAGGCGCTATTAATATTAATCCCGATTAATTGACGGAACAAATTCTCTTGGCGAAGGTGTTCTGTCAGGTATTCCATCTGATTGGCATCAGCAATTTGTTCTTGTTGGCGGAAATTTCGGACTAACTGACGCAGGAGGGTTTCATTGCCAGGAAGACTGGGGAGGGAAAGTTTTTTCCCAATTTGGCCGGGGTCGCCGGTAATTCTAGCGGATTCTGAATCAAACCGCAGTCCGGCAACATTGATAGAAGCCGAATTTGCAAAAGTTGTATCACTAAAGGCGACGCGATCGCGCAGACTCGCTTCCCGCAAATTGATAGACTGATTAAACGCAGTTTCTCGAAAACTGGCTAGATTACGGAAAGTTGTTTCGGTTAAAAACAGAGATTCAGCAAACTTGGCGCGGTCAAATAAAGCAGGATTGTCCCATTGACAGCCACTAAAATCCGCATTGCGATTCCACTGCGATCGGGTAAAGTTAGCAAGCTGTTTAAACTGGACTTGATTAAAATCTCCGGACCCCTCGAACCGAGTTGCTTTAAAACTAGCTATCCCCTGAAACAAACTTTGATTAAATTCCGTATCCTGAAAAAAGATACTTCCCTGAAATCGCACTTCTGCCACAAAATTTGCTCCGGCAAAACTGCTGAGTTTACTAAACCGAGTTTCGGACCAATCTGCTAATTTATCAAAAATTGCTCCCATTGCTTCAACTCGATTAAGGAAGAAACTATGGTTAAAATGAACTTCTCCCCGGAAATGAGTATGAACGAGTTTAATCGGTTCTTGGAAAAGGGTAATTTCCACTTGTTCGGGGGGAACTCCCAGCAGCGATCGCGAGAGTTGACTCAACCTTGCCAACCGGGTGCGATCGCGTTGCAGTTGCGATCGCTCTTGTTCTGAGAATAGGGGTAAAAATGCATCCCCATACAGCGGTGCTCTCAATCCCAACTCATTTCCATCAAAGTCTCCCTGAATGATGGAATAGGATAAATCCAAGGCGATGGGGGTCCCGGACCGATTCAGTTGATTTTGTAGCAAAGGGTAAAATCTGTCTCTAAATTCTGCATTACTCGGGGTTAAATCAATCAAAAACTCCCGCAAGTCAATAGTTCGCACTCCTTCGGAGATAATCGGGGAGTTAATCCGTTGTTGTAATTGGTCTAGGGTTAAGATTTCGAGAGTTTCTGTTTGAGGATTTAATGAGGAATTTACTGCATTAACTGGCAAACAAATTAGCGAGTTACTGATTAAAATTACAAAAATTATAAACCATAAAATTATTAGGTTCTTCATTTAATTTTAGACAATCTTAAAAATAAGGTATTAATGTTTCGGGGGTTGTAGTAGCAATTTGAATTGCCTTAGTTCGTAGTAACGCCTTCAGGCGTTATCTTAATCAAAATAAGATAATGCCTGAAGGCATTACTACGAACATAATAAGGACCACTAAAATCGTTACTACGAAAGGATTAATTGTTCATTGTTAGGACAATTTTTCCTTGCATCGACCCGGTTTCTAACAACTGATGGGCCGCTACTGCTTGTTCTAATGGGAAGGTTTTACCTACATGAATTTTGAGTTTCCCTTCATCAAATAGCCGCGCACATTTCTGTAACATTTTGGCTTGGTCTTCTTGTTCCGGTATCCGATTTTGTAACATTGGAGTCAGCATTAATTCAAAACTGATGCGTTGATTACGGAGTCGGGAAGTTTTTAAGTTGCCATGTTCGGGATTCGGTTCTAAAATTGTGACTACATCCCCATATAGGCGCACCGCTTCAGCAGTTTCAAAGAAGGTTTTGTCACCGACGGTATCAAATCCGATGTCTGCACCTTCTCCATTGGTCCAGTTCATGATGGTCTCGATGACATTTTCTTGTTTATACAGAATGACTAAATCAGCCCCCAATTGGCGGACAAATTCGGCTTTTTCTGGGGTGCTGACGGTGGTGGCGACTTCGGCACCTTTGAGTTTAGCGAGTTGGATGGCGACATGACCCACTCCCCCTGCACCGGCCTGAATTAGCACTTTTTGACCCGGTTGTAAGCGTGCGCGGTCGTAGAGTGCTTCCCAGGCGGTAATCAGGACCAGGGGTGCTGCTGCCGCTTCTACAAAGCTGAGAGAGGTGGGTTTTTTGGCGACAAATCGTTCGTCGATCGCAATATATTCGGCATAGTTGCCGTGAGGTCCACCCAATCCGCCATTAGAAAAATATACTTCGTCTCCTACGTTGAGGGTTTGGACCCCAGAGGCGATCGCCTCGACGACTCCCGCGCCATCACATCCGAGAATATCCGGGGTGAGATCCGGCTGAAAGGTTCCCCGTTGGCGGATTTTAGTATCGATGGGATTAACTCCGGCAGCATGAAGGCGGACTAAAATATCCCGATCGCCTTCTAATTGCGGACCCGGAATATCCTGCACTTTCAAAGTATCCGCTGCTGCGCCTAATCCTGTCATCACAACTGCTTTCATGGTCGTTTCCTCAAGGGTTTGTTTTATTGAATGATTAACACTTGGTCTGGACTAGAGTGTAACCGGAGTAGGGTAAGATGAAGATGACTTACCCTACTGACCTTCGACTCACTTGACCTAAATCTAGGGAGAGGCGATCGCCTGATCCTGGATTCACGTTACGGGTCGCGCCACAAGGCAATTCCCCCTAACAACCCACTGATATTAGGAACAATGGTGACATTGGAGGGTAAATCGAAGGTGATTTTTTTAGCTTCACCGCCGCCAATGTAGAGGCGATCGTAATTAAACAAATGTTCTAAATAGGCGATCGCTTTTTGTAAGCGGCGATTCCAGCGTTTATCCCCAATTTTATCCAACGCCGCACGTCCCAATTGTTCCTCGTAGGTTTGACCTTTGCGGAAGGGATGATGTCCGAGTTCCAAATTTGGCACCAGTGATCCATTCACAAATAAGGCACTGCCAAACCCAGTCCCGAGGGTAATCGTGAGTTCGACTCCGGTTCCAGAAATTGCACCTAAACCTTGGATATCCGCATCATTGCAAACCCGAACAGGTTTTTCCAAGACAGTTGTCAGCGCTTCGGCGAGATTAAACTCCACCCAATCCGGGTCTAGGTTCACGGCAGTATAGATGATTCCATTACGAACCACCCCAGGAAAGCCGACAGAAACCCGAGCAAACTCACCTTCTTCTTTCGCTAAAGAGGCGATCGCCTCAATCACAGGTTCCGGTTTAGCAGGACTCGGAGTCGGAACGCGGTTACGTTTTGTTACCGCTTCTCCTGCTTCATCTAAAATAATGGTCTTTGTGCCACTACCGCCAATATCAACCGCTAGAGTTTTTCTGGATTCCACTTGATTCACCATTGCACTATAGGATGAGGAATGAAGGATGAAGGATGAATCCAGTGTCAGTATCCCCCTTCATCCTTCCGATTACAGGATACTGTGCGTCAATCTACTGAAGAGACCCCTCCCCCGGCCCTCCCCTAAGAGGAGAGGGAGGTAAGCGGAATGAATGTCTTCTCTGAGAGGGAAGTATAAGAAACCCCGCTCTTTACTAGCCGCAAAGTATAAATATTCCGGTTTTTATGCGCGGAAAAGTATAGAATTTAAGCAAGAAGCATCTGTCTTTCCGGCTCCCCCTTCCCTCGCAGGGAAGGGGGTTGGGGGGTTAGGTCTCTTCCCCAACCCCCTTCATTACATTGTGAGAGACTGGGTGTCCGTTTCAATCAGCTTGGCTAAATCTTGCAGGAATGCCGCTGCATCCGCACCATAGATAATCCGGTGGTCACAGGTAATATTCACCCGCATTTGTCGCCGGACCCCCATCATCCCATCATCCGTGGCAACGACTTGATTTTTCGCCCCACCAATAGCGAGAATCGAACCCTGACCCGGAGGCAGGATGGCATCAAAGCTATCCACCCCATACATTCCCAAATTCGACAGGGTAAAGGTGCCGCTATTATACTCCGTCGGTTGCAATTGTTTGACTCGGGCGCGTTCCACCAAATCTTTCCAAGTGCGAGACAGAGAGTAAATATCCATTTGGTCCGCATTTTGCAGAACCGGAGTAATTAAACCGCCATCTCCCATTGCGACTGCCACAGCAATATTGATATTGGCATGGTGTTGGATGCCTCCCTCGACATAGCTGGCATTCACTAACGGATGTTTCTGTAAGGTGAGGGCCACTGCTTTTGCCAGCAGGGCAGTCATCGTCACCCCTTTGGACTTAATCTGTTTGTAGAGTTTGTCTAACTTATCCGTTGTAATCGTATAACCAACATGGAAAATCGGCACTTGCAACGCCGCTACCATATTCCGGACCACGGCATTTTGCAGGGTGTTTAACGGGACCACATCGCCGGAGGCGACGGGGGCCGCAGGGACTGCCTGGGTGGGAATTCTGGGGGGTGCTGCTACCGTCGGTTGCGGTGGGGTGGCAGTCGGTGCGGGGGCCTTACCTGCTGCTGCTTCGACATCTTCCGCCACAATCCGACCAAAAGGACCACTACCGGAGAGGGTTGCCAAATCAACTTTGTATTCCTTGGCTAATTTTTTGGCCCGAGGAGAGGCAACCGTGCGGCCATTTTGACGACTGGTGGTCGATCCCGCCGCAGCCATTGCCGGTTCCGGTGCAGGGGATGGGGTAGACTGAGCAGGGGCGGCAGGTTGAGCCGATTTATTGCTGAGTTTCGCCCCTTGCTGCTTCGCCTGTTCGATTTCGGCTTCCGTTTCGGCTAACAAAGCGATCGGCGCACCGACGGGGGCCGCTTCCCCAGCTTGTACGAGGATCGTAGCGAGATAGCCTTCATAGAAGGACTCTACGTCCATGTCTGCTTTGTCAGACTCCACCACCACCACCGTTTCGCCCTTCTCCACTTTGTCCCCCGCCGCTTTTTCCCAAGAGACAATTTTGCCTTCGGTCATCGTGGAACTCAGAGCAGGCATGAACACTTCGTTAATCATAGGTAGCTTCTTTTCGACGCTCAAAACTAAAATAAAGCAAGTTTTTATTCTACCTTGATCCGTCCCCGGAGGAAATCTCCCCTGATTTGAAGCCTAGAGGATAAAGCATCAACTTTATTTCCATCCTCCCCATCCTCCCCATCCTCCCTCACTTACAAGAGTAGGGTTTTTACCCATAAGAACACCTCCGGTCCCCGGACCTTGGCAAGGGGAGGGTTAGGGTGGGGTCCTCTGGACGTGGCGATCGCCACGTCACGCACTCACAGTCGGCGATCGCGCCTGTTATATGAAGCCGGGTGCCAACCTCTTTCTTCGTGACGTGGCTTTTCCATGTCCGGAGGACCCTCCACCCACTAATTCTTCCGGATGTGGCTTTGCCATGTCCGGAGGACCCCACCCTAACCCTCCCCTTGCCAAGGTCCGGGGACCGGAGGTGATTTTATACGTGAAAAACCTATTCTTGTAAGATCCTCCCCCTCTCCTCGACCCTGGCGACTACAAATCGCCGCGAATTTCCTCAACGACGCCATCGCGCAAGACGATTTCTACCTGCATTTTTTTGATTAAATCATCGCCGCGTTCCAAATAGAAAAAACTATCTATTTGTCCACTTGCGACTTCTTCTCCCATTTCAAAAGTCTGGACTTGTTGCAGATTTTGGAGAATTTGATTTTTCTGATCCAGCATTTCTCTTTGTCGTTGATTGGCCTGCATTTTAACAGACTCCATTTGTTGCTGGATTTGCGGACCGGGGGGTTGAATGCTCTGCTTTTGCATCTCAGAAATCATCTGCTGGGCTTGCATTTCAAGCTGCTGGAGTTGGGTATCAATTTGATTGATTTGTCCTTGCAGTTGCTGTTGTACTTCTTCTTTCCAGCGAGGAGTCACAATTGCTTTGATAATGGTATTGCGCTTCAACAGTAATTTCGAGTTAGAGACATCCATATTAGGTGACCTAGATAAAGGTTTAATTGGGAAATTGGCCTAGAATTGGCCCCGTTATGCTATCATGCTACGGGGCTAATGTGGATTAGACGAACATTTTGTCAATGCGATCGCCGTACCGTTCCGTAATCACGGGGCGTTTAATTTTCAGGGTTTGGGTGAGCATTCCATTTTCTATCGTAAAGGGTTCACTCAACAGGGAGAAGGGTCCGATGCGGTCATCGGGACGATATCCTAGACGGTTTTTTACCCCCCGATTTAACTCTTGGCGGAACAGATTGTCAATTGCGGGACTAGCAAGGTCGATTTCTGTGGTTCCGGATGCTGGGGGAGGATTGCCTGGGGAGAGGTTCTCCGGTAGAGGCAGGGACAGGTTTTGGGATTCGGCCCATTTTTGTAGAGCTTCAAAATTCGGCACAATCAAGGCCCCGAGGCACTTTTGGTCTTGCCCGACGAGCATCATTTGGTCAATATAAGGACTGCGGATACAGGCATCCTCAATCGGTTGGGGTTCGATATTTTCGCCATTGGTTAAGACAATGGTATCTTTGGCGCGACCCGTTAGGACTAAATCATTGCCGGGAGTCAACCACCCCAAATCCCCGGTATCAAACCATCCCTCGGGGTTGATCGCCTTGCTTGTCGCTTCGGGATTTTGGTAGTATCCCTGCATAATTTGAGGACCCCGCGCCAAGACTAAACCCCGTTCCCCGGTTTTCAGGGGTTCGCGGGTTTCCGGGTGGACGATTCGCAGTTCGGTGTAGGGAATCGGACGACCCGCCGAACCCCGTAAATTCTTCCAAAACCGCCGCGCTGTGAGGACTGGGGAGGTTTCGGTTAACCCATACCCAACGAGCACATCAATGCCAATAATTTCAAAGAAATTTTCGATATGCATGGCAAGGGAACCGCCGCCACTAATCACATATTTGAGTTGACCCCCGGTTGCTTGACGGACTTTATCATACACTAGGCGATCGCCCAAGGTATGTAGGGGCCACAGCAGCGCCCGTTTAATGGCCGCCAGGAGTTTTTCACTCCCAGAAGCGGGTTCGAGTTGCAACTGCAATCCATGCAAAATTCGACCCGCTTCAATATAGCTTTGAGAGAACCCAAAGAAGGTTTTTACAAGTTTTTGGCGATTGGCGGGTTGTTCTCGAAATTGCTTTTGTACCCCTTCATAAATCGATTCCCAAAGTCTAGGAACACCAAAAGTATATTTGGGGTGATATTCTTTTAAATCAGCTTTGAGATAGCGAATATTGGTGTAAAACTGACTGCAACCTCGGGAGAGTAAGAAATATTGACCCATGCGCCCAAAACTGTGCCAGGTGGGGAGAATGGTAATGACGCGATCGCCCGGTGTCGGTTGCATAAGGGTTGGCAGGTTCCCAATTTGATGCAATAGGTTACCGTGAGTCAGCATCACCCCTTTGGGTTTACCTGTAGTCCCGGAGGTGTAAATTAAGGTTGCCAGAGTCTCCCGGGTGAGGGCGACAGGTTGGAAGGCAGCACTGGCCCCTTTTGCCATCACCTGTTGAAAGGATAAAATTTGTACCGGCAGGGTATCATCCGTGGGCAAGGATTCATCGGAGAGATAAATTATCCACTGGATTGGTAAGTCATCGAGTTGAGGGCGGAGTTTTTTGAGTAAGGCCAAATTTTCCACCACCAGACCGATACTGCCGCTATTTTGGAGAATAAACAGCAGTTCCTCGCGATCGGCATCAGCACCGCGCACCACATCCGCTGCACCTGCACTCAGCAGTCCTTGGTCCGCAATCATCCAGCGGGGACTATCGTTAGAAAAGAGGGCGACTCGGGGGGGTAGATTTTCGGCGATCGCCGGTAATCCCAAGGATTGTATCCCAGCGGCAAACTGCTGAATTTGCTCGCATAATTGACCAAAGGTCAATTCAACCACGGGTTTAGCATGAGGGTCACATAACGCCAGGGTATTCCCAAACTGCGATCGGGCCAGGGGCCACACTTCCGGCATCGATTGAATCGCCGTATAATCTGGGGGAAGTTGTAAATACCCACGTTCGCGATCGCTGATCTGGGTATCGGTTGAATAAGCAATCTGACTCATCGCTATTAACCTCTAAGAATAAAGATGTCTCTACGAGTTTAGTATCTCTGAGTTCGTTTGATCAGGGATAGGTTCAGGGGGACAGTTTGCCAACTGGAACACCTCATAAATTGAAACAGTGGTGGGAACAGTGGGGCGCTTTTACAGAATCAGACTAAAAATCCCCGAAACCGGGTTTTTGCCCGAATTTAATGCAACTTACCAAAGACTCTGTAAAAAACCCGGTTTCTAACCCCCACCATCCAACTCCAAGCTACCAGAAACCGGGTTTTTGCCCAAATTTAACGCAAGTTATCAAAAACTTGGATAAAAAACCCGGTTTCTCACCCCTGCTGTACCGCAATAAGAGATTTCGATACAATAAAAATTAGCAAATATCTCTAAAACTTTTCGTCTTAGTATGAAGACCATGATTTTCAAGCTATACTCAATCAAGAAATTACTCCAACTGTTTAGGGTTAGGCCCAAATGTCCGAAGCGAATCAAAAGAACAGGGGAAAAGTTTTTACCACTCTAACAATCATCAATCGCGCCGACCAAATTCGAGCCGAAGATGGGGTAATTACCCCAGATGAAATTCGGTCCATTACTCTGTCCAATGTCCTAGTAGATACCGGGGCAACGACTTTATGTTTACCCCCAGAGGCCATTGCCAAATTGGGACTAAAACTCCTCAAAGAAGTAGACGTAGCTACCGCAACAGACATTCGCAAATCCCGAATTTTTCAAGATGCCACCCTATCGATGTTTGACCGAGAAGGAACCTTTGACTGCTTGGAGTTACCCGGAGGAAGAGACGCGCTTTTAGGCGTAATTCCTTTAGAATCTTTAGGATTAGAAATAGACTTGAAAAATCAAGCCCTGAAGCCCTTGCCGATTAGTCCCACTGAAACCTATTTAACTATTTTGTAGCAGCTATAGCATCCCTAAATGATTTATAACATCTGTCTTCTCCCCTCTCCCGTTCTGGGCCGCCGTCGGTTGGGGGCCGCCGACGTCTTCCACAACTGATAAAGGATTGCTATATAGCATTCCTAAATGATTTATAACATCTGTCTTCTCCCCTCTCCCGTTCTGGGCCGCCTTATGTTGGGGGCCGCCGACGTCTTCCACAACTGATAAAGGATTGCTATATAACAGGCGGGGATTCAAAAACCCCCGC